>JANNNF010000372.1:0-29031 GCA_031398405.1 Rhodobacterales bacterium
CCATCAGAGAAATTCTCGGCGGCACTTTCGATGGCTGCCCGCGCCACACCGGGATGATCGAGCTGTGCCGTATCACGCCCCACGATCATCGCCACGGCGCGACGTCCTTCTTCCAGCGACATGCGCAAACCATCGGCCACGGCCTTCACATGGTCCACCAGACTGCGCTGCGCCAGCAGCACGGCGATGGTCAGACATTCCAGCAGGCCGTAATCCGGGAACAGATGGATCAGCAGCCCCAAGGCAATTGCCCCGACTGCCAACATCGCCATGGCAGCGATGCCCTTGGCCTTTTGCCATGCGCCGATATTCAGCCGCTGGTCCAGCCACTCCACTGCCCTGCCCATCAGCACGGCAGGGTGTGGATAGCGGTCCCAGATCTGCTTGGGCTCGCCCAAGGCCGCGTCTATCAGCATGGCAAAGATCAACAGTATCATTGCAACGCCCTTTCAAGACGGTCCCACCCCTGCGCATCCCCCGGCAAGCCCAGACGCAGCCAGCGGGTGGAATAGGGAAAGACCCGCGTCCAGATGTGATGGTGCGCAAACCTCGTTTGCCACAACGCGGCATCTGGCACATCAAACAGGCGGAATAACGACGTGCCGCCTGTAACACTGGCCCCTGCACGGGTCATCATCGCATCCAGTCGACTGGCATCGTCGGCAAGGCGCGCGCGGGTGGTATTGGCCCATGACCTGTCATTCAGCGCAGCAGTGCCAATGGCAATCGCCGGGCCGGATACCGCCCATGGGCCTAACATGGCGGCAAGGCTGGCGATCAGGGCCGGATCGCCAATGGCGAAACCAAGCCGCGCCCCCGCAAGCCCCCAGAACTTGCCGAAACTTTTCAGGATCAGGGTGCGGGGGCGTGTGGCTTGGGCAATGTGGCTGGCTTCGGGGGTGATGTCGCAAAAACTTTCGTCGATGATGCGAAACGCATGTGAGGACGCCGGATGCAGGCGGCCATCGGGGTTGTTGGGGTGAACGATCACGCAGGCATCTGCGCTGTCGGTGATACGCCAGCCATGGACGGCAAAGCTGCGGGCGTGTTCGTTGTAAGTGGGGCCTTTGATCGTGATATCGCCAGCAGGCATCAAATTGGGAATGCGCGCGATCAGCGCCGAGGCTCCGGGGGCGGCCAGCACGGCGGCATCGTCCGGTACGTTCCAGAACAGCCGGGCGGCCTGTTCCAGTGCGGCAAAGGCTGCGGCATCGGGCAGCGCGGTCCAGGCATCGGCTGGCAAAGGCGGTATTGGATATGGGCAAGGGTTGATCCCGGTGGACAAATCCAGCCAACCGGCCCGTTTGCCACCATATTGCAGTGCCGCAGCATCTATACCGCCGCCGTGGTCTGGCAGGTCACCGATTCGCATTTCTGCCCGTTCATCCCCGTTCATTTCGCCCCAGAAAGCGCAAACTTTGTGGCAAAGCAATGCAGGCAGCACGCCGCCACCTGCGGACTAGTGACAAAGTGGCGACACAGCACAACGCTGGGCTGTATCTTCACACAGTCTTCACACAGTGCCTTGATTTTAATCAAGAGGCGCGCAGACTTAGTATGTGGGTGGAGGTGAAAATGCTGGAGTTCTTGCCAAAAGAGGTGCGCGAGGGGCTGGAGGCCGCACGTAAGCGCGAACAGAAGAAACGCTCGCGTTTGCGGGTGCAGGTCGGCGAGGCGGTCTATCCGGTGTTGCGCTTCTGGCACGATGGGTTTGCGCTGGATGCGGACTTTTCGCCCGCCAAGCTGCGGGGGCTGGTCGATGTGTATGATGGGTCGCGCCACGTCTTTCAATGCCTGATCATGGCCTCGGGGATTGAGGCAGGCGAGCTGGTCTGCGATTTCAAACGCGCCACTGCGGTGACTGGTCAGGCCCCTCTGGATTTCTGGAAAGATCCGGGGATGCCCGTCGGGTATCTGCCCCGGAATTGATCTTGAAGCTTAAGGCAGCTTAACCCCCCGACAGGGTGACCTATTTCAGCAAAGATAAAAGGCCATCAGCTCTGATTTCGACAGGTGTGCCGATGTGCGTGACCTGCCAAATCTTGCATTTCGTCATTTGTCAGTGCGATGCAGCCTGCAGTCCCGTCGCCTGTCAGCGCCAAAGCGTCGGGCAGCAGGATCCGCTGGCCATGGATCATGATGTCAACGCCGGGGTTTTCGCCCGCAGCCGCCGCCCCGTCACTGTCAGCTTGCCGCGGGTAGTCCAGCCCAAGGGACAGAGGATAGAAAGATCGTTCATTGCAGCGGTCGATGCGGAAAACGCCCACGGATGGGCGTCCGTTGCCATCACGCAGTTTGTCGCCCTCGGGGGCAAAGCCAAGGGCAATCGAGTAGCCGCGCAAGATCTGCCCGTCTTGCAGTAAGGTCATGCGGCGCGCGGATTTTCGATCACGATACGGTCCACGGCACCCGCAAGCGGGGTCGTGTCCGGCATGTCGGGGGCAGGGCGCAGCCAGACTGCTGCCGCCCCCGCAGCGATCAAAAGCACACTCACTGTCTTAGGGAAAATCCGTGCCCACGCAGTCATTGCAGATCGGCAAATGCCTTTTGCAACCGTGCCACAGCCTCTGCCACCTGCGTACGGGGGCAGGCGATGTTGATGCGCAGGAAACTTTCACCCCCAGCCCCAAAGCTGGCCCCATGGTTTGTGGCGATCTTTGCGCCCTTCTGCACCCGGTCGATGAATTCAGCCGGGGCCATGCCAGTGCCAGCAAAATCAACCCATGACAGATAGGTCGCCTCCAATGGCATCGACCGCACACCGGGAATGGCAGCAACGCCTTCGTCCAGCACTTGGCGGTTGCCATCCAGATAGGTCATCAGATCATCAACCCAAGCCGCCCCTTCCGGCGAATAGGCGGCGGTTGCCATAAACAGGCCAAAGGAATTGGGCGAAATGCCAAAAGCATTCATCCGGTCAGCAAACCGCTTGTGCAGGGCGGGGTCGGCGATGATGACATTGCCCGAATGGGCGCCCGCGATGTTGAAGGTCTTGGTGGTCGCGGTCATCATGACCAGACGGTCGGTGATATCCGGTGCGGCAACGGCCATTGGCGTGTGGGTATGGCCGGCAAAGACCAAATCGTGGTGAATCTCATCCGACACAAGGATCAGGTCGTGCCGTTTACAAAACGCCGCCACCTGTACCAGTTCTTCCCGCGTCCAGACCCGCCCACCCGGATTATGCGGCGAGCAGAACACCAGCATCGTCTCCCGCCCGGTCATCTGGGCATCCCACGCGTCGAAATTCATCTCATACCGTCCGTTGACCTGCGCCAGACGGCATTCCACCACCTCACGCCCCGCCGCAGTGATCACGCGGGCAAAGGCGTGGTAGACGGGCGTCAGCAGGACCACCCCGTCGCCGGGCTTGGTAAAGGCATCGACGCACATTGACGTGCCATGCACCAACCCATGGGTGGTGAAAATCTGGGACCGTTCGACCGCCCAACCGTGCCGCGTGTCCATCCACCAGCGGATCGCATCCAGATATTCGGCGTCATCGCCGTAATAGCCGTAGACGCCATGGGCCAGCACAGCCTCGAGTGCTGATTGCACACAGGCTGGCGGGCGGAACTCCATATCCGCGACCCACATGGCGATGCCGTCTTGTGGCGTGACGCCGTATAGCTTTTGCATCGCGTCCCATTTGACGGAATGGGTGCCGATGCGGGAAATGGGGGTGTCAAAGCTCATCTGGTGTCCGTAGTGTTGTGAGAGATTGAAGTTCTGAATACTCGGGTTGGATTGGAAAGTCATTCCTGATTTATGGCTAAATTTGGAACAACGTGTCGAGTGAGACCGTTTCCCTAGAATATTGATCCTGGCTATTCGTCGATCTGACTGCACCCGCCACTCCGCCTCTCCCTCTTGCACGAAATCGACCTGCCGCGTAAATCCCTTGCATGATCCGTTCCATTCTTATCCACCCCGACCCCCGGTTGAAAAAGCCCTGTGATCCCGTTGCCGAGATCACCGATGATGTGCGCGTGCTTGCACGCGACATGCTGGAAACCATGTATGACGCGCCGGGCATAGGTCTGGCCGCCCCGCAGGTCGGCGTCATGCGGCGACTGATCGTGATGGATTGCATCAAGGAAGGCACCCCCCGCCCAATGGTTCTGCTGAACCCAAATGTCGTCTGGGCGTCCGAGGATCTGGGCGTGTATGAGGAAGGGTGTCTTTCGATCCCCGACCAATACGCCGAAGTGCGCCGCCCGTCGCAGGTGCGGGTGCAATGGCTGGGGCTGGACGGGGACGCGCAGGAAGAACAGTTCGCGGGCATCTGGGCCACCTGTGTGCAGCACGAAATCGACCATCTGGATGGCAGGCTGTTCATCGACTATCTGGGTCCGCTAAAGCGCCAGATGATCACCCGCAAAATGGAAAAGCTGAAGCGTGAAATGGCGCGGGGCTGATGGCGATTTTGCCTCTGAGGCTGTGGCCGGATCCGGTGTTGTCGGTTGCGTCCGAAGCCGTCGGTGCGGCCGATGTGCGCGCCTTGGCCGCCGATATGCTGCACACGATGTATCATGAATACGGCCGGGGTCTGGCCGCACCGCAGGTTGGCGTTTTGCAGACCCTGTTTGTGATGGATGCCGATTGGAAATCCGGCCCCCCTGCGCCGAAGGTGTTTGTGGACCCGGTGATAGTCTGGGCTTCGGACGCGCAGCGTGTGGGGCCAGAGGGGTGCCTGTCGATCCCCGGTGTGACAGCGCAGGTGGCGCGCGCGGTTGCGGTGCGGCTGGCATGGACTGATTTGGACGGTGCGCGCCAAGAGGCTGCGTTTGATGGCTTTGCCGCCGTGTGCATCCAGCATGAGATGGACCATTTGAGCGGAACTGTAACGCTGGATCATCTTGATGCGGCGGCACGAGCCTTGGCGGAACTGGAGTATCAGCCATGAAGGTCTGTGTGCCATGGCCGAACGAAGTTTTACGCACCCCTGCGCAGGATGTGGCGGGCATCACGGATGAGGTTCGCAGCCTGTGGGCGGACATGGTTCAGGTTATGGAGGCGATGCCGGGTTACGGCCTTGCCGCCGTTCAGATCGGGGTGCCGTTGCGGCTGGCCGTGGTAGATTGTTCGGAAACGCGTGGTCAGGCAGTGCTGATGGCAAATCCGGTGGTTCTGTACGCAAGCGGGCAGTTCCGTGAACATCAAGAAGCCAGCCCCAACCTGCCCGGCGTGTCGGCGCTGGTCCGCAGGCCACGCGCGGTGACGGTGCGGTTTCTGAACGAAGCCGGGGTGATGGAAGACCGCGATTTCGTCAACCTCTGGGCCACCAGCGCCCAGCACCAGATCGACCATCTTGCGGGCAAAATGTATTTCGACCACCTGTCGCCGCTCAAGCGCAAGATGCTGATTGCGCGGGCCGACAAACTGCGCAAACGGCAATGAAGATCGTTTTCATGGGCACGCCGGCGTTTTCGGTTCCGGTGCTTGAGGCCTTGGTGGCCGGGCACGAGGTGGCCTGTGTCTATACCCAACCGCCCCGCCCGGCCGGCCGTGGCAAAGCCGACCGCCCTGGCCCGGTGCATCAGCGCGCCGTGGAACTGGGTTTGGCTGTGCGCCACCCGCAGTCGCTGCGTACGGCTGAGGCGCAAGCCGAATTTGCGGCGCTTGGGGCGGATATTGCCGTGGTCGTCGCTTATGGGCTGATCCTGCCACAGGTTGTTTTGGACGCGCCTCGGCTTGGTTGCCTGAACATTCACGCGTCCTTGCTGCCACGCTGGCGCGGTGCGGCCCCCATTCACCGCGCGATAATGGCGGGAGATGACGAAACGGGCGTGTGTATCATGCAGATGGATGCGGGGCTGGACACGGGCCCGGTTTTGTTGCGCGAGGCCACGCCGATCGGGGCCGAGGAGACCACCGCCGATCTGCACGACCGTCTGTCCACCATGGGGGCTGCGTTGATCGTGCAGGCGCTGGCGGCGCTGCCATTGCCCGCCACGCCACAACCGTCTGATGGCGTGACCTATGCTGCCAAGATAGACAAAACCGAGGCCCGCATCGACTGGACCCGGCCTGCGGATCAGGTGGATCGCCTGATCCGCGGCTTGTCGCCGTTTCCGGGCGCGTGGTGCGATATGGGCGGCGAGCGGGTAAAGCTGCTGCGTTGCCGCGTGGCCAAAGGGCAGGGCGCGCCGGGGCAGGTGACCGGGCCGCTGACCATCGCCTGTGGTGAGGGCGCGGTTGAGGTGACACTGGCGCAGCGTGAGGGCAAACGGGCGATGGCCCCGGCTGATTTCCTGCGTGGTTTCCAGATGCCGAATGGTGTCAGTTGACCCATTTCAATTCGGGCAGATCATCCCCATATCCTCCGCAATCAGGAAAGGTCCGCCCATGCCCGTTATCGTTGCCATGATCGTCATTGGGGCTGCTGCCGGATTTTTGGCGACGCGTGTAATGCGGCTGAACACCGATGTGCCCACAACCGTGGCGATCGGGGTGTTGGGGGCGATCATCGGCGGATTGGTCTTACGGTCGATCATGGCCCTGATGGGCCTGATGGCTGGGTTTGTCGGCGCGTTTCTGGGGGCATTGCTGCTGATCTGGTTGTGGAAAGCCTACGGCCCGAAATAGGGCGGGCCAAGGGAATCAGTCCAGCCGCTTGACCGCGTCTTTCAGCCGGAAACCGTTTGCCAGCCACAGCCGCTGCCCCTGCCACGCGGCAAACAATATGGCAGCACCTTCGCAGGCCTTGTCGCCGCCGCCCAATCTGGTGGCCAAAGCCGCCTCTACCCGGTTACGCCACTGGCTCGCACGGTCGCGCAACACCGGGTCGCGCAGGGTCAGATCCAACAGCGCCGGGTCAGGCGGGCTTAGATCCAGCGCTTTGAGCAGGCCTTGCGGGCCTTTGTCGCCGGCAGTCGCGGTGGCGGCGGCGGCATCCAGATCATCCCATGCGGCAAGCAGCGCCGCGCGCACCATCGCATCACGCGACCCAAAGCGTTGCACCAAGGTGGGGGCGGCCAGTTTGACGGCCCGGCCCACGGCGGCAAACGATACCGCACGATCACCGTCTGCAATCAGCATCTGGCGGATGGCGGCGAACACGGTCGTATCGGGAATGGCTTTGGTGCGGGACATGGACAGCACGCTAGTGGGCCGTGGCGCGGCCTGCAACCCTCAGCGTTTGGGCGCGTCGGGCCGTGGCGGGCGGGATTTGTAGACGGGCAAGCGCCAGCCAAGCGCCAGACTGCCCGCCCGCAACAGGAACGTCACCGCCGCGCAGGCCAACAGCCCCGCATCATTGCCCAAGGCAGGCCCCACCAGCACTGACGCCAATGACCCGGCAAAGGCGCAGGTCACATACAACTCGCCCTGTTTTAGCACCAAGGGCACCTCGTTGCACACCACATCGCGCATCAGGCCGCCCATGCAGCCGGTAACCATGCCCATCACCAACACAATCGGCCAGCCCATGCCTGAGGCCAATGCCACCCCCACCCCGGCAGGCACGGCTACGGCAAGCGCGCAGGCATCAACCCATCGCAGCACCCGGTAGCGGCTTTCCAACATAGGGGCGGCGATGAACACCAGCACAGCGGCGGCTGACGCCACCGCCAGCATCACCGGATCGGCCACCCAGAACACCTCTCGGTTCAGAATGATATCGCGCAGCGTGCCACCGCCGACGGCGGTCAGGCAGGCGATGAAAATGAAACCCACGATATCAAGCTGCGACCGGCTGGCGACCAGCGCGCCGGTCACCGCAAATACTGCGACGGACGCATAATCGAGGCCCGAGATCAGGGCCGCGCCCGGCAGAGCCAGACCCGGCGCGATCATGCCTTTGCGCCCTTGAACGGGGCCATGCCGCCGCGCGCCAAGGCATCGGCGCGTTCGTTTTCCACATGGCCTGCATGGCCCTTGATCCAGCGCCATGTGACTTGATGTTTAGCCTGTGCCGCGTCAAGCCTTTGCCATAGATCAACATTCTTGACCGGCGGCCCACCTGCCGTGCGCCAGCCCTTGCGCTTCCAGCCCGCAATCCATTCGGTGATGCCGTTCTTGACGTAGGCGCTGTCGGTCACGATGGTCAGCGCGGTTTCGCGGGTCAGTGCTTCCAGCGCGGCAATCGCGGCCATCAGCTCCATCCGGTTGTTTGTGGTCAGCGGCTCACCGCCCGCCAGCTCACGTTCCTTGACCACCTTGCCATCTTCACGCGCGATCATCAGCACGCCCCAGCCGCCGGGACCGGGATTGCCGGAACAGGCCCCATCAGTATAGGCGAAAAGATCGGTCATGGCGCTGTCCCTTTTTCCCAACCCGGATAGGGGGGCCCGGGGCTGTGGTCAACCGCCCGAGGCGACAAACACGAAATCACCGCCTTCATGGCCGGACCGTTCAATCGGGCGGTATTGCGGTTCTTTTGCCGCGCGACCCACGACCATGGGCAGCAGATAAGTGTCAAACACCTCACGCGCGGTGAAGGCATCCTCATCCATGTCGGCAAGCCCCGTCAGCAGAGCGCGGGCAAACACCGAATGACCATCCCCCCCACCATCAGCCACAGGTTCATTCGCGCCCGACGTATTACATGCGCGAGTGTTTGGCGGCCAGCCTTTGCAAGGCGCAAACGGTCACCCTTCCATGGCCTCTGGGGTATCCATGCCACGCAGCATCGCGCCGGAATAGCAACTGTCCGATATCACCAGCACCGACCCCGCCTTGATGCGCAGCAAAGGGTCAGTGATGGCCGATGCGGGCAGGTAGGAAAACGGCAGACCCATCTTGGCATCAATAGGCATCCAAAAGGCCCCTTCGGTCGCGGCCTCATACAGCCCGTGGCCCGCGTAGAAGATCAGCACCCTGTCCTTGTCGCCCGCCACTTGGGACAGGATGTAATGCGCGGTTTCAATCTCCAACCGCGAGGCGGTGCGCAGGAACAGGTTCGCCTCTCCCTCGGGGCCAGACGCAGTGGCCTGAAATCCATAGCGCTAGGGCCACGACCAAAGCCTCGGCATCCGCAATCGGGGTGGCAAGGTCGGGCAGGCCGGACTCCTCGAGGTAATCCTGACCGGCGATCACCATGGCAAAGCGCGCGCCGGTGCCGAGCAGGGCCTGCATGTCGCCCTCATACAACAGCTTTAAACTGCCGGTGATCAGCTGGTTGTCACGCGTCATCGCCAGCATGTCGATGCAGTCATATCGGCGAGGATGGTATCAATCTCGCCAAACAAAAAAGGGCCGCGTTGGTCAGAGGTGGGGGCGAGCAGATCGGCCCCGAACACCCAACCCGAGGCGTGCAGCAAGATGGGATCGCCGCAGCCCGTCGCCGCCAGCAGGGCAGTGGCGGCTGCGGTCAGGCCTTGGCGGGTCGCATCTGGCTCGGCGAGACGGTCAGACTTGTCACCTGTGCGCCACGGGCAATCAGCGCGTTGCGCATCCATTCGGCATCATCGACCTGGCCTTGGAGGTGGTAGCTTTGGTCGATCGTCCATTCGGCGGCCCCAATGACCAAACCGCGTGTCGCAGTGGTGTGGGCGGGGTCAAAGGCCGTGGGCTGCGGTTCCGCTGGCAAGGGCAGGGGGCCGGTCAGCCCGTCCACCTGAGCAGCAATGCGAAGCAAGTATTCGGCAACGCCTGCCCCATCAATCGTATTTCCTGCCCGTCCCGTACTTGCGACAAGAGTGATTAACAAGGCGATGGGCAGCAGGCGCATAGGAGGCTTCGGTTCGGTCGGGCTATGTGGCCTGACCCGCAGGGCGCTGTCACATGAAATTCGCAGTCACGCGATCAACAGCGCCCCAAGGCACACCAGCACGATGGCGGTCAGCAGCACGCGCAGCGGCAACCACCACGGTGGCGTAAGGCCCTGGCGCGCGAAGCTGATGTCCAGCGCAATCAGGCCCGCAAATCCGGCCGCAAGATTCAGGATCGAATCTGGGGTGGCATCGGTGACCATAAAGAAACACCACAGCGCCGGGATCACCGACACGGCATAACCTAACGCTGCCTCACCTCCATTGGCTTTGGCGGCAAAGCCCCACAATACGCCAGACATGAAGGACAAGATGATGGTGCCATAGGTCAGCCCCACATATTTGCCGATGAACTGCGGGGTCATATAGGCCCCGGACGCGGCGGCAAGGTTGGGCGACAGATGGGTGGCTGCGGCCCAAAGAAACGGGATCACCCCGGCAAGGCCAAGGATCAACGGTGCGGTTGGGATGCGGGTCATACGGCGGGGCTTGCCTGTTCGCGCAAAATGCGGGGCACCTTGAACTCGATGTTTTCCTGTGCGGTTTCCACCAATTCCACCGTCACCGTGAAGCGGGCACGGAAGGCAGCGATTACCTCATCCACCAGCACTTCGGGGGCTGATGCGCCTGCGGTCAGACCAATGGAACGGATGCCGTCCAGTGCGCGCCAGTCAATTTCCGTCGCGCGCTGGATAAGTTGCGCATAAGCACAGCCAGCGGTGCGCCCTACTTCAACCAAGCGTTTGGAATTGCTGGAGTTCGGCGCGCCGATCACCAGCAACGCGTCAATTCGCGGGGCCACCGATTTGACCGCCATCTGGCGGTTGGTGGTGGCATAACAGATATCCTCATGCGCAGGGCCAAGGATGGCCGGGAAACGCGATTGCAGGGCGGCGACTATGCCGGCGGTGTCATCAACCGACAACGTGGTCTGAGTGATGAAGGCAAGGCGCGCCTCGTCGCGGACATGAATGTCCGCAACATCGGCCTCTGTCTCAACCAGCAGCACCTCTCCGTCAGGCAACTGGCCCATGGTGCCGATGGTTTCGGGGTGGCCCGCGTGCCCGATCATGATCAGTTGCAAGCCGTTCTCGTGGTGACGCGCGGCTTCATTATGCACTTTGGTCACAAGGGGGCAGGTGGCATCGACGGCGATCATCTCACGCCTCGATGCTTCGGCGGGCACAGATTTCGGGACACCATGGGCCGAAAAGATCACCGGGCGGTCAGGGGGGCAATCCTCCAACTCTTCAACAAACACGGCTCCTTTGGCGCGCAGGGCGTCGACGACGAACTTGTTGTGCACGATTTCATGGCGCACAAACACCGGCGCGCCCCACTTCTCCAGCGCCAATTCCACGATCTTGATCGCGCGGTCCACGCCCGCGCAAAAGCCGCGCGGGGCGGCGAGGTAGAGGGTAAGGGGGGGCAAAGACATCGGGCCTCGGGAGATTGTTCGGCCCAAGACCTAGCGCATTCAGGGGCGGGGGGCAAATGGTCAGGGGGTGGCGGCAAACACCTGCATCCCGCCGACGGTAACGGCCGCCAGCACAATATAGCGCGCGGTTTTGGCCACAGCGACCAGCAGCGCAAATTGCCAGACCGGTACCCGCAACACGCCCGCCATCGCCACGATCACATCTCCGAATGGGGCCCAACTGAGCAGCAGCACCCATAAGCCCCAGGTCTGGAACCACCCCTCTGCCCGCGCCATCTGTGCGGGTGTCAGTGGAAACCAGCGTTTGGCGCGCAATCCCCCGACGCCGCGTCCTATGGCGTAAGTGACGAATGACCCCAACGTGTTGCCTAACGAGGCGATCAGGATAAGCCAAGATGGCGTGGCGGCACCAGAAGCCAGCAAGCCCACAAAGACAATCTCGGATTGAAAGGGAATGGGCGTGGCGGCAAGGAAAGCCGCGATGAACAAGCCCGACAGGCCAAGGTCAGTGGTCATGATTGTACTAAACAACCAGACAGGCCCGAAACGGCACCCGTTTCAGGCCTTGCAGGCCGAGTGACAGTTGCCGGGTTGCGGACGTGCGGGCCTTCCCTTGCCACGCGCGCCCAAGCAACCGGGCCATAAACCTTGCCAAACGGGCAGAGTGGCTGGGGACCACCCGCCCCGTTTTGGCACGGCATTACTTAGCTTCGGCGACCATAGGTTCGTCCGTCAGCGGGCGCGGGTCGCGCGGCGGGCGGCCGATCACTTCACGCAGCTCGTCAAGCTCGATGAAATTATCAGCCTGGCGGCGCAATTCATCCGAGATCATTGGCGGCTGGCTGCGGATTGTGGATACCACCGACACCCGAACCCCTTGACGTTGCAGGCTTTCCACCAACGGGCGGAAATCGCCGTCGCCGGAAAAGATCACAACGTGGTCAACGCGGGCCGCAAGCTCCATCGCATCGACGCAAAGTTCGATGTCCATGTTGCCCTTGACCTTACGGCGGCCCTGGCTGTCGGTGTATTCCTTGGCAGGCTTGGTGCGCATGGTAAAGCCGTTGTAATGCAGCCAGTCTACCAGCGGTCGGATCGGGGAATACTCGTCATTCTCCAGCAGAGCCGTGTAGTAAAACGCCCGCAACAACTTGCCCCGACGCATGAATTCCATTCGCAGCAGCTTGTAGTCGATGTCAAACCCAAGCGCTTTGGCGGCGGCATACAGGTTCGACCCGTCTATGAACAGCGCAAGCCGTTCGTCCTTGTAAAACATTTCGGGTCCCCTCGAAAAAAATTTGTTCCACCAATCGAACTTCCGTGAGCGACCTACATAATGTAGTGAATGTTGTTGGCGAACAATGCGTAACTATAGGCCCGATGCTTGGCGCTGCAAGTATCGTGTAAGGAAGATTAATCTTGCTGCCCCAGTTTTCATATCGCGCCCTGGTTGCACTCGGCGGTAATCTGCCGTTTAAAGGGGTGCCGCCCGACCAAACTTTGCGCGCTGCCCTGACCATGATGGCCACCCAAGGGCTTGTGGTGAAGGCGGTTAGCCGGTTTTTCCGCACACCCTGCTTTCCAGCTGGGGCAGGCCCCGATTATGTAAATGCCGCTGCGGTATTGCAGGTCATGCCCGGCTACGACGCTGCGTCACTTCTGCTTGATCTGCATGTGATCGAGGCAGCGTTCGGACGCGAGCGTGGCACCCGTTGGGGGATGCGGACGTTGGACCTTGATCTGCTCGCCTTGGGTGATTCGGTTTATCCCGATGCCGCCGAACAGGCCCGCTGGCAGGCCATCACGCCCGAGGCGCAAGTGCTCGCTGCCCCTGACCGGCTGATTTTGCCGCACCCCCGAATGCAGGATCGTGCCTTTGTGCTGGTGCCTTTGGCCGATATTGCGCCAGATTGGGCTCATCCGGTAACAGGAATGACTGTGGCGCAGATGTTGGCAGCGCTGCCCGCTTCCGATGTTCAGGCCGTGAAACCGTTGGAGCAATAGGCGCTTGTCAAGCCTGTTGGCACCGCTTACATACACCACTTCCAAGCCCAGCATCCAAATTGGAGTTGCCCATGGCCCGCGTGACGGTCGAAGATTGCGTTGACAAGGTTCCGAACCGGTTCGAACTGGTGATGCTTGCTGCCCATAGGGCACGCGAGATTCAGGCAGGTTCGCCGATCACCATTGACCGCGACAATGACAAAAACCCCGTTGTATCGTTGCGTGAGATTGCGGATGAAACCCAATCCGCCGACGCATTGCGTGAGCGGATGATCGAGTCTCACCAGACCCAGATCGAGGTCGATGAACCAGAAGAAGACCAGATGGCGCTTCTGATGGGTGGCGAGATGGACCGTCCGATGGTCGATGACATGTCGGAAGAAAAGCTGCTGCGCGCACTGATGGAAGCCCAGGGCGACAATTAATCGGGGCGAAGGCCCGGCGGGTGGGGCGGTGATGATCGACGTTGAAGACCTCATCGCCCTTGTCCACAACTACAACCCGCGCTCAAATGCCGACCTGATCCGTCGCGCGTATGCCTACGGCCTGCAGATGCACGAAGGCCAGTTCCGCAAATCGGGTGAGCTGTATTTCAGCCACCCCGTTGCGGTCGCCGCCATCCTGACCGAACAGCAACTGGATGATGCAACCATCATCACTGCCCTGCTGCACGACACGATCGAAGACACCAAATCCACCTATTCCGAGGTCGCCCGCCTGTTTGGCGAGGATGTGGCCGAACTGGTTGATGGTGTGACCAAGTTGACCAACCTGCAACTGTCCAACACTGAAAGCCAGCAGGCCGAAAACTTTCGCAAGCTGTTCATGGCGATGTCGAAAGATCTGCGGGTTATTCTGGTCAAATTGGCCGACCGCCTGCACAACATGCGCACGATCAAATCGATGAAGCCTGAAAAGCAGGTCCAGAAGGCGCGTGAGACGATGGAGATATTCGCCCCCCTCGCAGGCCGTATGGGCATGCAGTGGATGCGCGAAGAACTGGAAGACCTTGCCTTCAAGGTTCTCAATTCCGAGGCCCGGATTTCCATCATCCGCCGATTTATCACCTTGCAGCGCGAAGCGGGCGATGTGGTCCACAAGATCAGCGCCGATATCAGGCACGAACTGGACAAGGCCCAGATTGAGGCTGACGTGTTTGGCCGGGCAAAAAAGCCCTACTCGATCTGGCGCAAGATGCAGGAAAAAGACCTCGCGTTCAGCCGCCTGTCTGACATCTACGGCTTTCGCATCATCGCGGGGTCGGTGGCTGATTGTTACCGCATTCTGGGGGTGATCCATCAACGCTGGCGGGCCGTGCCGGGGAGGTTCAAGGATTACATCAGCCAGCCCAAGAACAACGGCTATCGCAGCATCCACACAACTGTGTCGGGCCGTGATGGCAAGCGGGTCGAGGTTCAGATCCGCACCCGTGAGATGAACGAAGTCGCCGAGGCTGGGGTGGCGGCGCATTGGTCCTACCGTGAAGGCGTGCGCACCGCCAACCCCTTTGCCGTCGACCCGGCCAAGTGGATCGCCTCGTTGACCGAGCGGTTTGACGAAGGCAACAACGACGAGTTCCTGGAACACGTGAAGCTGGAAATGTATTCCGATCAGGTGTTCTGCTTCACCCCCAAGGGTGATGTGGTGCAACTGCCGCGTGGGGCCACCCCGCTGGATTACGCCTATTCCATCCACACCCGCATCGGCAATTCCTGCGTCTCGGCCAAGGTCGATGGCATCCGTGTGCCACTGTGGACTCGTCTAAAGAACGGCCAGTCGGTTGAGATTATCACAGCAGAGGGCCAGCGCCCGCAGGCAAGCTGGATCGACATTGTGGCCACGGGCCGCGCCAAGGCGGCGATCCGAAAATCTCTGCGGGAGGAAGACAAGGGCCGGTTTGTCAAACTGGGTCAGGAACTTGCCCGCGCGGCCTTTGATCACGTTGGCAAGAAATGCACTGACAAGGCCCTGCGCACAGCGGCCAAGATGTTGGGCCTGCCCGATGAGATGGACCTGCTGGCACGGCTTGGGTCTGCCGAACTGACCGCGCGCCGTGTGGTCGAAACACTTTACCCCGAACTTGCACGCGGCACCACCGATGTGCTGGACGGGCAGCGCCCGGTGGCGGGCCTGACCGCCGACCAAAGCTTTCGCCGCGCCCCCTGTTGTCAACCTGTGCCGGGCGAACGCATCGTGGGCATCACCTACCGGGGGCAGGGCGTCGTCATCCACGCCATCGACTGCCCCGCGCTGGAGGAGTTTGAAGAACAGCCCACCCGCTGGATTGACCTGCACTGGCAGGCCGGGCGTCACGGGGCCGTCAACACCGTCAGCCTCGAGGTGACGATTTCCAACGACGCGGGCGTTTTAGGCAGGGTCTGCACCTTGATTGGCGAGCAGAAGGCCAATATCTCCGACCTGCGGTTCACGGACCGCAAGCCGGATTTCTACCGTCTTATTATCGACGTAGACCTGCGGGATGTTGAACACCTGCATCAGGTAATGACGGCGCTTGAGGCTGAAACCGATGTGGCGCAGATCTCGCGGCACCGGGATTTGGCGAGAAAGCCCTAGGGGCAGCCTTTCGGGGCGGAAAGGGGCGGGGGCCTTGGTATTCAAGCGGCGAAATCCACGCACGTTTCTGGCCTGGATGCGGGAAATGGTCTACCCGCAGGGCGGCTTTCGCCGCGCGACGATGTACGTCATCCACCGGATGCGGCGTTTGCCCGACAAGCCGCACCGGGTGGCGCGGGGAATTTTTGCAGGCTGTCTGATCGGGTTTCTACCGCTGCCGGGGGTGCAGTTTCTGGTGGCGGGGTGCCTTGCCTGGGCGATCCGGGGCAACATCTTTGCGGCCTTGCTGGGCACATTCAATTCAAACCCGATCAGCACACCGTTCTTTGCGGTTGGTGCCATCAGTCTGGGCCACTGGATGTTGGGCATCGAGACCCCGCTGACATCGGACGGCATTGGCCGCGCCTTCATAAACGCGGGTGAGGATTTGTGGCGCAATGTCCTTGCGATTTTCACCCCGGAACCGACTCATTGGGGCGGTTTGCTGGAATTCTGGAACACCATCTACGTGCCCTACTTTATTGGTGCGTTGGGGCCTGCGGTGATCCTAAGCCTGCTGGCCTATTATCTGACGATTCCGGTCGTTCACACCTACCAAAAGGCCCGCGCCGCCAAAGCCAAGGAACGCAGCGAAAAACGTAGTCGCCTACACGACGCGCTTGCCGAGGCCGCCGCCCGGTTGAAACCCAAACCTGACGTCACACGCGAAAACATGGATGACGATGGCCCCAAGACTGACTAGGTTGGGGCGGACTGGATTATCTGGATAATGAATGAAAGAAGGCAGGACCGTGCGATGAAACCTCTGGGGCGTCTTCGGCTGGGTGTGAACATCGACCATGTGGCAACGCTGCGCAACGCGCGCGGGGCTGTCTGGCCGGACCCGTTGCGCGCGGCCCTGCTGGCCGAGGCGTCTGGTGCAGATGGCATTACCGCCCACCTGCGCGAAGACCGCCGCCATATCCGCGACGGCGATATCGAGGCGCTGATGGCGGGAATTTCCATTCCGTTGAATTTTGAATGCGCGGCTACGGCGGAAATGCAGGCGCTTGCGCTGCGCCACCGGCCCCATGCTGTCTGCCTCGTGCCCGAAAAGCGCGAAGAACGGACCACCGAAGGCGGGCTGGACGTGGCGGGAGATGAAGCGCGGCTGCGCGACTATATCGCCCCTCTGCGCGCAGCGGGCATCCGGGTTTCCATGTTCATCAGTTATCAAGCAGCACAGATTGAGGCCTCGGCCCGCATCGGGGCTGCGGTGGTGGAACTGCACACCGGCCTTTATTCAGAACTTGACGCCGATGGCCACACAGCGGCCGCTGAGGCCGAGGTGGTCAACCTGATGCACGGCGCGCAGCTGGCCCATGAACTGGGGCTGGAGGTGCACGCAGGCCACGGTTTGACCTATGAAAACGTCGGCCCGATTGCCGCCTTGCCCCAGGTGATGGAACTGAACATTGGCCACTTCCTGATCGGCGAGTCCGTTTTCCGCGGCCTTGGCCCAGCCTTGGAGGAAATGCGCCGCCGCATGAACGCCGCGCGGGGCGGAGTGTGACTCCTGCGTTCTCAGGCACATGCCCCAGATTTCTTAGAAGAAATCTGCAAATTTCTTCGAAGAAATCTGGGTTGTCATGATCCTCGGCATCGGCACTGACCTCGCCAACATCGACCGTATCGCAGGCACCCTTGGCCGTTTTGGTGACCGCTTTCGCGAGCGGGTGTTCACCGACGGTGAGATTGCCAAGGCCGAAGGCCGAAAGGACATCGCGGGCACCTACGCCAAACGCTGGGCCGCGAAAGAGGCCTGTTCCAAGGCGCTCGGCACCGGGCTTCGCATGGGGATCAGTTGGAAGGATATGGCCGTCACCAACTTGCGATCTGGCCAGCCTGTTATGCACGTCACCGGCTGGGCGGCTGAGCGATTGAAATCCATGACGCCCGAAGGGCACGAGGCCGTGATCCACGTCACCCTGACCGATGATCACCCATGGGCGCAGGCCTTTGTGGTGATCGAGGCGCGGCCTTTAGGGCCATAACGCCGCCATCAAACGCCCCTGTAACTTGACTCCGCAGGGCCACGCGCGCATGTAGCGGCAAAATCACGACAGGCAGGACAGTATGGCAAGCACACCAAAGGCCGAAGGCGGCATCGTCGAGACGATCAAGACGGTGGTCTACGCGCTGCTGATTGCAGGGGTGTTCCGCACGCTGTTCTTTCAGCCCTTTTGGATTCCATCGGAATCGATGAAGGACACGCTTTTGATTGGCGATTTTCTGTTCGTGAACAAGATGGCGTACGGCTATTCCAAATACTCTTGCCCGTTTGCGATCTGCCCCCTGTCGGGCCGTTTGCTGGGGTCGGAACCTGAACGCGGTGACGTGGTGGTGTTCCGTCATCCTGTCAACGGGTCGGACTTTATCAAGCGGCTGATCGGCTTGCCAGGCGATACCATCCAGATGAAAAACGGCGTGCTGTTCCTCAATGGCGAGGAAGCCAAGCAGACCCCGGATGGCGTGTTTGAGGAAGTGAACGAACCCCAAGGCCCGATGGCCAACCGCCCGCGTTGCGAAAACGGCCCGGTGGGGGAAGGCGGCATCTGCCAGAAATCGCGCGCGGTCGAGACTTTGCCCGGCGGTTTTAAGCATGAGGTTCTGAACATCGACACCAATGGCTACGGCGACAACACCGATGTGTTCACTGTGCCGGCCGGAAATTACTTCTTCATGGGTGACAATCGCGACAACAGCCAAGACAGCCGTTATGCGCAAGCCGTTGGCGGCGTTGGCTTTGTGCCCGCCGAGTACCTGATTGGCCGCGCGGACCGGATCATGTTTTCCTCTGCCGGCTCGTCCATGTTGTATTTCTGGACCTGGCGGTCCGACCGGTTCTTCAAGGCGGTGGAGTGAAGCTGTCAGCTGACCTCCGGGCCTTTGAGGGCCGCATCGGACACAGCTTTCGCACGCCTGAATTGCTGCTGCGCGCAGTCACGCACGCCTCGATCAGTTCTGCCACCCGGCCTGACAATCAACGGCTCGAATTTTTGGGCGACCGGGTGCTGGGGCTGGTGATGGCCGAGGCACTGTTGTCGGCTGACACCAAAGCCTCCGAAGGCCAGCTTGCCCCCCGCTTCAACGCGATGGTCCGCAAGGAAACCTGCGCCGATGTGGCCCGCGAAACGGGTTTGGGCGACGTGCTGAAACTGGGCCGGTCCGAGATGATGTCCGGCGGGCGGCGCAAAGAGGCGCTGCTTGGCGACGCGATGGAGGCCCTGATTGCCGCCGTCTATCTGGACGCTGGCTTTGACGCCGCGCGCGCCCTGATCCTGCGCCTGTGGCAGGGTCGCATCGGTGCCGTTGACGCCGACGCCCGCGACCCCAAGACGGCGTTGCAGGAATGGGCACAGGCCCGCGCCATGCCCCCGCCGAGTTATACCGAAACAAGCCGCGACGGCCCCGATCACCAACCGATTTTCACCGTTGAAGTCCGTCTGGAGAATGGCGACGCCGAAGTCGCCCGTGCCGGATCAAAACGCATTGCAGAACAACAGGCCGCGCGGTCGCTACTGACGCGGTTGGAGAGTACCTGATGACCGAAACCAAAGCAGGCTTTGTGGCCCTGATCGGCGAGCCCAATGCGGGCAAGTCCACCTTGCTGAACCGGATGGTGGGGGCGAAAATCTCTATCGTCACGCATAAGGTGCAGACCACGCGAACCCGTATTCGCGGTGTGTGCATGGAGGGTTTGGCGCAGATCGTGTTTGTCGACACCCCCGGCCTTTTCCGCCCGCGCCGTCGTCTGGACCGCGCGATGGTCAAGGCCGCATGGGGCGGGGCGACAGATGCCGATATCATCGTGCTGCTGATTGAAGCCCACCGAGGCAAGACCGAAGGCGTGTCAGCCATCATCGACCGGATGCGCGACCAGATCCCGCAGGGGCAACCAGTGGCCCTGGCAATCAATAAGATTGACCGTGTGAAGGCCGAGACGTTGCTGGCACTGGCCGAGGCGATGAACGAGGCGTTTCCGTTTGCACAGACGTTCATGATTTCGGCCGAAAAGGGTTACGGCGTGGCGGACCTGCGCGAATGGCTCGCCGGCCTGTTGCCCACGGGCCCTTGGTTCTACCCTGAGGATCAAATCGCCGATGTGCCGATGCGGATGATCGCGGCGGAAATGACGCGCGAAAAGCTGACCCTGCGTTTGCACGAGGAAATTCCCTATCAACTGACGGTGGAAACCGAAGCTTGGGAAGACAAGCCCGATGGGTCCACGCGCATTGACCAGATCGTTTATGTGAACCGCGATGGTCACAAGGGCATCGTTCTGGGCAACAAGGGTGAGACGATCAAGGGCGTCGGCCAATCGGCTCGGGCCGAGATTTCGGAATTTCTCGGGCGCACCGTGCATCTGTTTTTGCAGGTCAAAGTGCGGCCAAACTGGCTGGACGAACCCGAGCGGTACAACGAGATGGGGCTGAACTTCAAAGACGGCGATGTGTAATTGGCGCCAAATTCTCTGCGGAGAGTATTTGGCTAAAGAGCAACTATGAGCGCCCGTCTGGCCACAGGCCTTTGGGTTGCGGCCTACCTTACACGGCTGCGTCTGGCAGCGATTCCGGCCTATCTGATCACGCGGGGCGATGACACGGCGGGGGCGGTGATTGTAAAGCTCGCTACGCTGAACGGGCAGGCGCAGGCGTTTGAGCGGGGCTTCGATCTGGCAACGGGCGCACGGGTGTGGCGGGTGCTGGTGGCAGGGGCAGAAGCCGAGGTGGACGCAGTGCTGGCGCGGCAACGGTCGCGGGACCGCGACCTGTGGGTGATCGAGATCGAAGATCGCGCCGGGCGCACGTTGTTGGAGGAAGACGGGCTGTCAGGCTAATCGCTTTGCCACAATCACAAGGCCCGCACCAACAGCCGCGAAGGCGGCCAGCATTATCGCGAGCCCGCCTGCAACAGCGGCCCACCCTGCCGTGTCCGCATCAAGGAACGGATAGGCCCAAAATCCGGTCACAGCGCCCCGGATCAGGGCATAGACGCCATAGGCGGCGGGCCATGCCAGCCAGACAGGAATATCCCGCCAGCTGATGGGTTTGGGTGCAAATACCCACCACCATACCAAGACCAGAATGGGGACCGCGGTGTGCAACCCCTGATCCGCCCACCACGCCATGCCCTGCGGTGCCCAAAGCCCGGACAGCAGCGTGTGATAGATCAATGCCGTCATCGCCATCCACACTGCCAATCCTGCGGCGAGGCGCGGCGGTACGGACCAACCCATTGCAGCGGCGCACATGGCAGCAGCGACCAGCATGTTGGACAGCACGGTGAAATAGCCCAGCATCCGCCACAGTGTCGGCCCCACCGGGGCACCTCCCATCAGACCTTGCGACACATCAAACTGCGCGCGCAGCGACAGCATCGTGACGGTGAAAATCACCAGGGCGGTCACTCGGGCGGGGGTCAGGGGACGGGGCGTGCGCATCGGATGACTGTGCATCGGGACTTGTCGGTTGTCCACGCACAGCGGATAGTGGGGTATGGATTGGACGGACGAAGGGGCGCTGTTGTCCATGCGATTGCATGGCGAAAGTGCTGCGATCATTGAGGTTTTCACCAAAGACCACGGCCGCCACGCGGGCGTGGTGCGCGGTGGTGGGTCGCGCAGGATGGCCGCCCTGCTGCAGCCCGGGGGCCAGGTACAGGTTGCGTGGCGGGCGCGGTTGGAAGACCATCTTGGGGTGTTCACGGTAGAGCCCATCCGGTCGCGGGCCGGGGTCTTGGGTGACAGGCTGGCGCTTTCGGGGTTGAACGCGGTCTGTGCAATGCTGCGGGTGGCGCTGCCGGAACGGGCGTCCTACCCTGCATTGTGGATTGCCACCATGGGGTTGTTGGATGCGTTGGAAGTCGAAAAAGACTGGCCTGTCAGGTACTTGCGGTGGGAGTTGCATTTGTTGGACCAGATCGGCTTTGGGCTGGACCTTGCCACCTGCGCGGTGACGGGCAGTCGCGACGATTTGGCCTATGTCAGCCCGAAAACCGGCAGGGCGGTCAGCCGTAAGGGCGCGGGCGAGTGGGCGTCGCGGCTGTTACCGTTGCCGCAGGGGATGTTGGGGCAGGGGCCTGCATCGGGCCAGGAACTGGCGCAAGGTCTTGCTTTGACACAACATTTTCTGAACCGAGAGTTGGGGCAGGCCCTGCAGGGACGGGCCTTACCCGAAGCGCGCGCGCGGTTGCTGGATTTGTTGGCAAAGCAGTGATGCGGATGTGGTTGCGACACTTTTTGTCGCACCTGTGGCAGACGCGGGATCGGTGTGTCGGGCCTAATGAGGTCAATAAAGATCATGGTCACGCGCAATATCCCCTTGTTTTTACGGCATAGTCCCACCCCCCGGGTGCAGAGTTTTGCGCTTTTGGCAGGGCTTGAAGCGGCGGTGCGGGGGACGTTAATCTCGGCGATGCCGCTGGCGATTTACCAGGCGCTTGGCACGGCAGAGGCCACGAGCCGGGCGTATTTCATGGCAGGGATCGTGGCGTTGGTCTGGGGGCTGATGGTGCCCTGGGCCACCCGGCATATCCCGAGACGCTGGATGTATACGCTAGGCTGCCTGCTATACCTTGTGGGTATGGTGCTGGCGATACATGGATCTGGCTGGTCGGTGCCGGCGTCGTTGATGTTCAATGCGATGGCGACAGCGACCACGTTTGTCTGTTTCAACGCCTATGTGCTCGACTATGTGCAGCGCGCTGATCTGGGGCGAACGCAATCGTTGCAGATGGTGTATGCCGCTGCCCCCTGGGCCTTGGGGCCGATGCTGGGCGTGGCACTGCATGATCTGTGGGCACCGGCCCCGTTCTTGCTGGCGGGGGCGTTTGCGATGGCATTGCTGACGGCGTTCTGGGTGCTGCGGTTAGGCAATGGCAAGCAGATCACTAGGGCCAAGGGGCCAGCGCTGAACCCGCTGGCCTATCTGGGGCGGTTTTTCCGGCAGCCCAGATTGATTGCCGGGTGGATGTTTGCTGTGATGCGAAGCTGTGGGTGGTGGGTGTATGTGGTCTATCTACCCATATATTGTATTGAGGCGGGCCTAAGCGACAAGGTTGGCGGCATTGCGCTGTCGATCACCAACGCGCTGCTGTTTGCGTCACCCTTCATGTTGCGGCTGGTGCGGCGAATGTCGGTGCGCCAGTCGGTACGGGTGGCATTTGGGCTGTGCGGCAGCTTCTTTGTGCTGTCGGCTGTCACCTCGGGTGTGCCACCGATGGCAGTGGGCTTCATGATGTTGGGGTCTGTTTTTCTTGTCGCACTGGATGTGGTGGGAGGCTTGCCATTTTTGATGTCTGTCAAACCGTCGCAGCGCACCGAAATGTCTGCCGTCTATTCCAGTTTCCGCGATGTTTCCGGGATTCTGACGCCGGGGGCGGCGTGGTTGGTGCTGTTGGTGGCACCCCTGCCGGGGGTGTTTGCTGCAGCGGGGGTGGGGTTGCTGGCGTCGTTTGCAGTGGCATCGCAGTTGCACCCAAGACTGGGCACCCTGCGCCCGTCCAGCGGCCGCGATCTGTAAAAAACGCTTTAGAGTTAGCGGAGATCCCGCGACGTATCCGTAGATACAGGTTTGGGGCTGTTTGCCCTGCACCCCCCGGATCCCGCCGTCCCCGCCATCGCCCGGACGAGATGGGCTATAAATTAATCCAACAAGCGGCGGGCGATGACTTGCGCCTGAATCTCTGCAGCACCTTCAAAGATGTTCAGAATTCGGGCGTCGCACAGGATGCGGCTGATCTGGTACTCGAGCGCAAAGCCATTGCCGCCGTGAATTTGCAGAGCATTGTCGGCCGACGCCCACGCCACCCGCGCGCCCAGAAGTTTGGCCATGCCAGCCTCTAGGTCACACCGCTTGTCATGGTCTTTTTGCCATGCCGAAAAATAGGTCAGCTGGCGGGCGATCATCACTTCAACCGCCATCATCGCCAGCTTGCCGGACACGCGGGGGAAGTCGATCAGCGGTTTGCCGAATTGCTTGCGGTCGATTGCGTACTGCATCCCCACCTCCAGCGCGTTCTGCGCCACACCAATGGCGCGGGCGGCGGTCTGGATGCGGGCGGATTCGAAGGTCTGCATCAGCTGTTTGAAGCCTTGGCCTTCGACCCCGCCCAAAAGGTTTGTACCCTTCACGGCGAAACCGTCGAACGCGAGTTCGTACTCTTTCATGCCGCGATAACCCAGTACCTCAATCTCACCGCCCGTCATGCCGGGGGTGGGAAAGGGCGCGTCGTCCGTGCCGGGGGTTTTCTCGGCCAGAAACATGCTCAGGCCCCGGTAGTCGGTGGTGGTGGGGTCGGTGCGGGCCAGCAGGGTCATCACATGGGTGCGGGCGGCGTGGGTGATCCACGTCTTGTTGCCGGTCACTTGCCAATCGTCGCCATCGCGCACGGCACGGGTGCGCAATGACCCAAGGTCGGACCCGGTGCCCGGTTCGGTGAAAACGGCAGTGGGCAGAATCTCACCCGAGGCGAGTTTGGGCAGCCAGTGCGCCTTTTGATCTGGGGTGCCGCCACACAGGATCAGTTCGGCGGCAATCTCTGTCCGGGTGGCAAGCGAGCCTACACCGATATAGCCGCGTGAAAGCTCCTCGCTAACCACCACCATCGACGCCTTCGACAGGCCAAAACCGCCGTGTTCTTCGGGGATCGTCAGGCCAAAGACGCCCATTTCGGCAAGGGCGTCTATAATCTCCATCGGGATCAGGTCATCGCGCAGGTGCCAGCCATGAGCGTGGGGGGTAACGCGGTCATCGGCAAAACGGCGGAACTGGTCGCGGATCATTTCCAGCTCGGCGTCCAGCCCGGTGGTGCCAAAGGTGGCGCGGCCATGGTTGGCCTGCATCAGCGCAACCAGCCGGGTGCGGGCAGCGGCTGTGTTGCCTTGGGCGATCAGGGTGCTGGCGGCAGCATCGGGCGCAGGCGCTGTCAACCACAGGTCGGACAGGCGGGCGATTTCGCCCTGGCTCATCGGGATGCCGCCGTGGATCTGGGCTAGGTATTCGCCAAAGCCGATTTGCAGGATCAGCGCATCCATTTCTGTGAACTGGCCATCGGTGGTCAGGCGCGTGGCCCACGCCTGCATCTGACGCAGCGATTCGGTGTAAGTGGCCAGCCACGCAAGACTGTGGGCGGCAAACTGGTGTTCCTCCATCAGCGGACCGGCGATTTTGCCATTCACGGTGACATGCGCCCTCAGGTTGGTACGCGCCTGTTCAAACAGCGCCTCAACCTGTGGCAAGCTGGCGGCTGTCAGGCCAAGGATATCGGCCAGCAGGGGGGATGTGGGCGGGGTCTGGCCATCGTGGGGCATTGTCGGCTCCGGGTCGAATTCTGTTGTCCGGACGGTACGGCCTTCGCAGTTGCAGCGCAATATAGTTTCGTCAGAAATTGCACTAACGTATGAAAGTGTCGCAGGGGACTTTGGGTCCAACGGCCCGTGCCGCTGGACCAGTTGGTCAGCCGATGGCCGCGGCTTTCACATCGGCGTTAATGAAGGGCACATACTGGCCGAAGTTTTCAGCAAACATCCTCACCAGCTTGCGGGCTTGAATGTCATAGGCGGCGGGGTCAGCCCATGTGCCGCGCGGATTGAGCAGGCCCGCATCGACGCCCGGCACCGCCACCGGAACTTCAAAGCCGAAGTTCGGATCGCGGCGGAATTCGACGCCTGAAAGGCTGCCGTCCAGGGCGGCAGACAGCAGCGCGCGGGTGGCCTTGATCGGCATGCGGCGACCCGTGCCATAGGCACCGCCGGTCCAGCCGGTGTTGACCAGCCAGCAGGTGGCACCGTGTTTGGCGATCTTGCCCTGCAGCAGCTTGCCATAATCGGCGGGGCGGCGCGGCATGAAGGGGGCACCAAAACAGGTAGAGAAGGTGGGGGTAGGTTCAGTTACGCCGCGTTCTGTACCCGCGACCTTCGACGTGAAGCCGGACAGGAAGTGGTACATTGCCTGCGCCGGGGTCAGACGGGCAATCGGGGGCAGCACGCCGAAAGCATCGCAGGTCAGCATGATGACGTTCTTGGGATGGCCGCCCAAGCCCGTGGCAGATGCGTTGGAGATATAGTCCAGCGGGTAGGCGCAGCGGGTGTTGGCGGTCAGACTGTCATCGTCGAAATCAAGCTCCAGCGTTTCGGGGTCATAGACCATGTTTTCGACCACGGTGCCAAAGCGCGACGTGGTGGCATAAATCTCGGGCTCGGCCTCGGCGTTCAGGTTGATGGTCTTGGCATAGCAGCCGCCCTCAAAGTTGAAGGTGCCACGGTCCGACCAGCCATGTTCATCATCGCCGATCAAGGTGCGGTCGGGGGCCGCCGACAATGTGGTTTTGCCGGTGCCCGACAGGCCGAAGAACACAGCAGAATCGACCGGGTTGCCAGGCGCATGGTTGGCGGAACAATGCATTGGCATCACGCCTGCCGCGGGCAAAAGGTAGTTCAGCAGGGTGAAGACGGATTTCTTATTCTCACCCGCATAGGCGGTGTTGGCGATCAGGATCAGTTTTTTGTCAAAGTTCATGCTGATCACGGTTTCGGTGCGGCAACCGTGGCGGGCCGGATTGGCCTTGAAGCTGGGGCAGTTGATGATCGTCCATTCGGGGGTGAAGGTGGCAAGTTCGGCACGGTCCGGCCGGCGCAGCAAGTGGCGAATGAACAGACCGTGCCATGCAAGCTCCGTCACGACCCGCACGTCAAGCCGGTGAACGGGGTCTGCCCCAGCGTACAGATCCTGCACAAAGTAATCGCGGCCCTGCATGTGCGCCAGCATGTCAGCATGCAGCAGATCAAACGCGGCAGGGGCCATGCCTGCGTTGTTTTCCCACCAGATTGTGTCTTCCACCAACGGTGTGCGAACCACGAATTTATCGAGTGGCGACCGCCCGGTGAACTGCCCGGTGGAACACAAGAACGCGCCGCCCTTGCCCAGAACGCCTTCACCACGCGAAACGGCAGCCTGCACCAAGGCCGGTTCGATCATGTTGTAATAGACGTGGCCGAGCCCCGAGATACCCTGTGTGTCAAGTGTATGGTTCAGGTTCACGGTTCCGTGCGTCATATTCTTGCTCCCTTGGCTGCGCGAGGCAGCCGTTCTTTGCACACTATTTTACACATCCGGCTCATGGAATTGCCGGCGACAGGGCAATAAACGCCACCCCTCTTTTCGTATAACATGACGATTTCATTCAGGAACAGGATGCTTTCGCTCCGTTAGCGCAACCACTCACAAGTTAGCGCAACCAAGTTTGGCGAGGTACGTGCACTGCGGCAAATTAGTCAAACATTTGCAAATTTAGGCTCTGCTGCAAGCGGGTGGCAGGGTGATTCGCAGTTAGTTGTTGATTCTGCGGCCTGCAAACGCGACAATGGCTGAAAATAATAACAATCGAGCAGTATAAGGGAACATCGCTATGTCGAGGATCGCCCTCGTTGACGACGACAGGAATATCCTGACGTCCGTTGCCATGACTCTTGAAGCCGAAGGCTTTGAGGTTGAAACCTATAATGATGGTCAGTCTGCACTGGATGCGTTCAACCGCCGCCTGCCCGATATGGCCGTGCTGGATATCAAGATGCCCCGGATGGATGGCATGGATCTTCTGCAACGACTGCGACAGAAAAGCCAGATGCCGGTGATCTTCCTCACGTCAAAGGATGATGAAATCGACGAAGTTCTGGGCCTGCGGATGGGCGCGGATGATTATGTGAAAAAGCCATTCTCTCAGCGTTTGCTGGTGGAACGCATCCGGGCGCTGCTGCGCCGCCAAGAGGCGATCTCGACGGGGGAAGTGGCGACGACAGAAGAAACCAAGCTGATGGAACGCGGCGCGCTGGTGATGGACCCGCTGCGCCATTCTGTGGCCTGGAAGGGCCTGGACGTCTCGCTTACGGTGACGGAATTTCTGCTGTTGCAAGCCCTGGCTCAGCGCCCGGGGTTCGTCAAAAGCCGTGATCAGTTGATGGACGTGGCCTATGATGATCAGGTCTATGTCGATGACCGCACGATTGACAGCCATATCAAACGCTTGCGCAAGAAGATGCGCTCGGTGGACAATGACTTCTCGGCCATCGAAACGCTGTATGGCATTGGCTACCGCTACAACGAAGAATGACCGCTATGCCGCGCATCGGGACCGACGATAGCCGCCCGTCCCGCACGGGTGACGTTCTTTTGGGGGAGGATTGGGTTTCGGCAGATGCCGTGGCCGATGCTGCCTTGAAAGACGAACGGTCGCGGTCGCGGATTGTGTCGTTGAACCGATCACCACTGGCGCGCAAGATCATCATCTTCAACCTGCTGGCACTGGTGGTGCTGGTGGGTGGTGTGCTGTTCATGAACCCGTTCCGCGACAGTCTTGTGCTGCAACGCGAAGAAGGCCTGATCCGTGAGGCCGAGTTGATTGCCGACGTGTTTGAGGCACAACTGCCCGCAGCCACCACCCCTGCGGCGGCGGCGGTGACACAGGCCTTGGGCAATATCAAGGTTGGTGCCGGGGTTGAGGTGTTTGTGTTCGACAATGGCGGCGCTGTTCTGGCACAGGCTCTGGGCACCGAAGCCTCGCCTACCGAGGCGCGGGGGGCAGGGCGGTCCACGATCATCACCGATTTTCTGAACGGCGTGTGGGAAGTTGTGTCGGGGGTGCTGACCACCGGGCCTGACCGCACGGTCAAGGTCGATGCCGTTGGCATGGCGCGCGCGATGTTTGACAAGGCGCATCTTGGCGAAACCGTCTCGAACACCGGGCGCGACCCGGATGGCAGCGCCTTGTTTTCGGTGGCAACCCCGATCTGGCAGGCGGGTGAGGTGATGGGCGTGGTCGCCCTGACCTCGGCAGCAGGCGAAATTGACCGGCTGGTGCGCTATGAACGCGAGCAGGTCTTGCAGATGTTCGTGCTTGCGCTGCTGGTGTCCATCGGCCTCAGCCTTGTGCTGGCGTCCACCATCGCCAACCCGCTGTCAGACCTTGCGGCGGCGGCAGAACTTGGGCGTGACCGGGATGCGCGCAAAATGGCACCGGGCCGGGTGCGGATACCCGACCTTGCGGCCCGGCCCGATGAAATTGGCCGCCTCTCGGTGGCAATGCGCGGCATGGTCGCGGCGCTCTATGACCGGATTGACGCCAACGAACAGTTTGCTGCCGACGTGGCGCACGAAATCAAGAACCCGCTGGCCAGCTTGCGGTCGGCGGTAGGTTCTTTGCGATTTGTGAAACGTGATGATCATCGCGAAAAGCTGCTGGATGTGATCGACCATGACGTGCGCC
>JANNNF010000397.1:0-12925 GCA_031398405.1 Rhodobacterales bacterium
GGGGTTTCACACCCCCCGGACCCCCTGTGGGATACTTGAGGACAGAAAATACAAATTTCAGATACGGTTCTGGGGGTTAATCGGAGGAGGATTTTGCCCAGAGGTTGATGTCTTTCTCCTCAGAGATTGCGTCGATGCGGGTCAGCTCGTCTGCGGTGAAGGTCAGGTTGGCGATCGCCCCGGCGCAGTCGGTGACTTGTTCGGGTTTGGAGGCACCGATCAGGGCAGTGGTGATGCCGCCCCCACCTGTGCGTGAGGCGCGCAGGACCCACGCAATTGCCATCTGAGCCAAGGTCTGGCCGCGGGCCTGCGCCATGTCATCCAACGCGCGGACCGAGGCCAAGGCACGGTCGGTGATGGTGGCTGGGTCGAGGCTTTTGCCCTGAGCGGCGCGCGAGGTTTGCGGGATGCCGCCAAGGTACTTCTTGGTCAGGATTCCTTGAGCCAACGGGGTGAAGGCGATAGAGCCCACTCCCAGATCGTGCAGAGTGTCTTTCAAACCATCGGTTTCGACCCAGCGGTTCAGGATCGAATAGCTGGGCTGGTGGATCAGCATGGGAGTGCCAAGCGATTTCAGAATGGCATGGGCTTCGCGCGTGCGCTGTGAGTTGTAGCTGGAAATGCCAACATACAGCGCGCGGCCGGAGCGCACGATATGGTCAAGCGCCTGCATGGTTTCTTCCAGCGGAGTGTCGGGATCGACGCGGTGGCTGTAGAAGATATCGACGTAATCCAGGCCCATGCGTTTCAGGCTTTGGTCGCACGAGCCAATCAGGTTCTTGCGGCTGCCCCATTCGCCGTAGGGGCCATCCCACATCCGGTAGCCTGCCTTGGAGGAGATGACCAGTTCATCCCGGTGCTGGCGAAAGTCGGTTTTCAAGATGTCGCCAAAGGCTTCTTCGGCCGAACCGGGGGGCGGGCCGTAATTGTTGGCAAGGTCGAAATGGGTGATGCCAAGGTCAAAGGCCGTCTGGCAGATGGCGCGCTTGACCTCATGCGGGGTGTCATGGCCGAAGTTATGCCACAGGCCAAGGCTGATGGCGGGCAGCATCAGGCCAGACGCGCCGCAGCGGCGATAGGTCATGGTGTCATAGCGGGTGTCGGCGGGGGAATAGGGCATGGCATCCTCAAGACTTTGACAATTGTGGGAACATAGCGTGCCCGGGCGGCGTTGTCAGGGGCGGTAGTGGCGAATGGGGTGGTGCGCCACGCTGTTCGCGCTAATCTTAATGTGATGAGGGCAGCATGGTGGAGCGATGCAGCGGATATGGCGGTTTGTGTGGGCCGTCTATGGCCGGGTCGGGCAAAGCAATTTTGGTCTGATTGCAGCGGGTGTGGCGTTTTATGCGATGTTTGCGGTGTTTCCCGGCCTGACCGCGACCGTAGCGATCTGGAGCATGGTGGCTGATCCGGTCGTCATTGCGGACTATCTGTCGGTTGGTGAGCGGTTTTTGCCCGCTGATGCCGGCAAACTGGTGCATGATCAGGTGGTGGGGCTGATGCAGACCCCACGCGCACAGCTGGGTTGGGCCACTGGCCTGTCCCTTGCGATTGCGCTGTATTCGGCGCGGGCGGGGGTCGCAGCACTGATACAAGGCATGGACGTTGTGCATCGCGCCTTGCCCCGGGGGTGGGTGCGGGGGTGGCTGGTGGATTTTGCAATGACCATGGCGTTGATCGTGGCGCTGATGGTTGCCCTATCCACCGTGGTGGTGGTGCCTTTGGTTCTGAATGTGCTGTCGCTTGGGGCGGTTGAGGTGTGGTTGCTGACATATCTGCCATGGGGTGCGATGTTTGTGCTGGTGCTGACATGCCTTGGGATCTTGTACCGCTTTGGTCCCAATGTCAGTGGGGTGCGCACGCCGTGGGTGTCACCCGGCACCATCGTTGCAGCACTTGCCTGGGCTGCGGTGTCAATTGCGTTTTCGGCCTATCTGGCGAACTTCAACAGCTATAACCGGATTTACGGGTCGATCGGGGCGGTGATTGCCCTGTTGATGTGGCTTTATCTGAGCGTGTGGACCGTGCTGTTGGGGGCGGCCGTCAATGCGGAAATGACCGAACCTTCGGGCGAGGACGCAGAGGTTGTGATCGCCCCTACGCCCTGAGCCTATGGTTTTGTCAGCACCGTGATCTGATTTGCTGTCACCGGTTGCCAATCGGTGACGCCGCCATCCGGCCATTGCACGCGGGCCTCGGCGGCAGTTGCCGTGCCAAGGCCGAAATGCGCGGGGCCAAGGCTGCCGCTGGCATGGCCGCCGCCGACCGTGATTTCCCGCCGCTGAACGGCATCCCCGATGCGCAGGTCAACCCACGCACCGATGGCGTGTTGGTTGGGGGCGGGTTGTGCAAGGTCAATCTTGGCCCAATTGCCGGCAACGGTCGTGTTGCGCCACAGTTGCACCGGGCTGTTGCGGTTGACGACGACCAGATCCAACGCGCCATCATCGTTGAAATCGGCCAGTGCGGCACCGCGCGACTGGTCCATCGAGGCGACACCGGCCTTGTCACCGGCTTCGATGAACGTGCCGTCAGCCGTTTGCAGCAGCAGATTGTTGGGGTCATGCATTGCAAAATCGGGCATGTCCCAGACGTTGCCTTTGGCGATGAACAGGTCAGGCAGGGTGTCGTTGTTCACATCCTCAAACTGCGCGTGCCACGCGGTTGAGGGTTTCAGTTCCGGCCCGGTGTAGGGGCGGTGCGCGGTGACGCCTTTTGCAAAGGCGATGTCGGCGAATTTCGGGATCAGCGGGCCTTTGGCGGGATCGGTGTTGGCAAGGCTTTGCAGTTTATTGTCGGCCATGGATGTCAGGAAATAATCGGGGTAGGTGTCGCCGTTGATATCACGGCTGGCGATGCCCATGCCCCAAATGCGCAGCCGCGCCCAGCCATCCTTATCAGTATAGGGGGTGGGGTCTGTGCCGGGGCTGACGTGCCACATCTGTTCCTGTCCGCCCTTGTAATATTCACGGTCGTTGGACACCCGCAGCGACGGCGTGCCAGAGCGGTTCCAGTCGGTGAACAGCATCGACAGGGCGCAGAAGCTTGGCTTCAGGGGATAGGGCGTGGTGTATTTGGCATCGGTGGGGCGGTAGAGGCTGTTGTCGGTGCAGTTGCCCCAAGGGAAGGCTTCTTGCGTGCGGTCAATGTAGGTGCCAATGGCGAGGGTGGGCAGGGCGGCCCCCTTTTCCCACATCGCGGAAAAGGCGGTGGACCAAGCGTCGCCGCCCGAAAAACCCCAATCCTCATTCGCGCGGGCGAATTTGCAGTCGCCCAAGCCGCGCAACAAAACGTCTTCGCCCACCCGCAGCAGGGCAAGATCGGTAATGCCGTCGCTGTCGACATCCAGCGGGTAGGCACCCGAGACCTGCGCCAGTTCGGCACCGCTTTCGACTTTGGTGAAGGTCAGCGCATCCGCGGTGCTGGTGTTCAGCCACAGGCTGGCGGGGGCGGTGCCACCGGACAGCAGCAGTTCGGGCTTTGTATCGCCGTTGCAATCAAAAGTGGCGACTCCGCCGCCGACGATCTGTTCCCATTCGCCGGTAAAGCTGTGAGTCAGGCCGGACTTCACGGTTTCATCGGCGAAGGTTGGGATGGTCTGGGCGAAAGCGGGGGTTGCAAGCAGCGACAAAATCAGGGCGGTGCGCATCACAATGTCCTTAGGGCGACGGTGTAGGCACCGGTGCAATAGCCTTGGCGCAACCCGTCTTCGATGGCGGCGCGGAAGTGTATGCCACCGTAGAGGCGTGAAATTCCGGCTTCTTCTGCCGCTGCCATGAAAGAGGGGTATTCCCGGCCCTTCATGCCCTCATCCGTGTGGGTGGTGTCGAGGTACTTGTAATTCTCGCCAAAGACGGCGGTCAGCACCACAGCAGCGGCCCCCGACTGGGTGGAATGGCCTGACGGGTATTCCGGGAAGGGCGGCGTGTTCAGCAACGGTTCCCACTTGGGGTCGATGACCCGCTTGATATAGGTCACCGGGCGCAGCAGGTCGTACTGCACCTTGGTGGCCCAGCAGGCGATAAAGGCATCTGCAACAGACACCCCGATGCGGGCCAAAAGGTCAGCCGCATGGGGGGCGTCCATCCCGGTGGTCTTGATCAGATCAACGGCGACATACAGCCAATGGCCCGGCGGGGTCGACGACAGCATCGGGTCATCCGACCAGAACCGCGCGGTGGCCTTTTGCGGGTCGGTCAGGTTGACGCCCGTGTCATAAACTTCTTTGGCCTGCAGGTAGAACTCTGAAGCGGGGTCTTCGCTGTATGCGGGCGGGGCGGGCAGGCCGCAGGCAACATCCATATCTTTGGGCATCGCGAAGGTGCGGTTCTGGCCCCAGTTGGGCAGCAGTGGGGCTTGCTGTTGTGCCACTTTGCTGGTCGGCACCCAATGGGCGGGGCCTTCCGTCAGCGTCCAGGTCAGCGGGAAGCCCATGTTTTCGACCGTAGCCCCGCCATCTGTGGCAGACCACGCAATGATATGGGCGGCCACTGCCTGCCCGCAGGCGAGGCTGCGGTCAATCACATCGGTGGAGTGCCCGTCAGTCAGGGTCTTGGTCAACTGGCGCTCAACCGCTTTCATGGCGCGTTGGCCGGTCGGTCCGGTATTGCCAAAGAAATGGTTCATCGCGGTGATGATCGCGCCATGCACCACCAAGGCCTCGTCATGCAGGGCGTCGGGGCGGGCGGGCACGGGGGGCAGGTCATTCAACTGCCCGGCAAGGGTGGTCATTGCCGGGTTGCCGGTGGCGAGGGATTCATAAATCGTGATGCCAAGGTACGCCATCGCGCGGCTGGCAACCGGTGGGGTTTGGGTGGCGGTATGGCGGATCAGTTCCAGCACAAGGCGATACCACTGGGTCATCACCTCGGTCGGGTTTTTGGGAGGCAAGGCCGCCACCGTGGGCAAGGTAGAAACTGACAGAGCGGCAGCGGCAAGTCCCATAACACGGCGGCGGTTAAGCATAATCGTCTCCTCAGACGTATTTGTTCCACATGTTTTCCAGCCGTTCTTGTCGGCCAGATTTCGGCTGTGGTTCAAGGTTTTCAGCGGTGACGCGGGCTGCGGCCTGTTCAAGCGAGCCTTTCAGCATCGCTTGCGCAGCAGGGCTGTTCCATCCGGCGTAACGGTCGGCTTTCGCAGCCTCCATTTCACCAGATTCGATCAGGGCGGCGGCGGATTTTAGCGCGCGCGCGCAGGTATCCATGCCACCCACATGTGCCAGGATCAGATCGGCGGGGTCGAGGGATTGACGGCGGATCTTGGCATCAAAGTTGACGCCGCCAGTGGTGAAACCGCCAGCTTTCAAGATCTCATAAAATGCCACGGCCTTTTCGGCATGGTTGTTCGGGAACTGGTCGGTATCCCAGCCGGATTGGTAATCGTTCCTGTTCATGTCGATCGACCCGAAGATGCCAAGCGCGGCGGCAAGGGCAATTTCATGTTCAAACGAGTGGCCCGCAAGGATGGCGTGGCCTTGTTCGATGTTGGTCTGCACTTCCTTTTCCAGCCCGAATTCCTTGAGGAAGCCGTAGACCGTAGCCACGTCGTAATCGTACTGATGCTTGGACGGCTCTTGCGGTTTCGGTTCGATCAGGATCGATCCTTTGAAGCCGATCTTGTGCTTGTATTCAACGACTTGCTGCAAGAAGCGGCCCGCGTGGCGGCGCTCGGCGGCAAGGTCGGTGTTCAGCAAGGTTTCATAGCCTTCGCGGCCGCCCCACAGAACATAGTTCTGCCCGCCGAGTTTGTGCGTGGCATCCATGTTCGCCTGCACGGTGGCTGCAGCATAGGCGTAGACATCGGGATCAGGGTTGGTGGCCGCACCCGACATCCAGCGTTTGTGGCTGAACATGTTGGCGGTGCCCCACAGCAGTTTGGCCCTATGGCTTTCCTGCTTTTGCGCCAGATACTCGACCATCTCATCCAGATTGCGCTTGGATTCGGCAAAGGTTTTGCCTTCGGGGCGCATGTCGGCGTCGTGGAAAGCATAAAAGGGCGTGCCGAGGATATCGAACATCTCAAACGCCACATCGGCCTTCAAGCGGGCCAGCGCCATCGTCTCGCCAAACCACGGGCGGTCAAAGGTCTGGCCGCCAAAGGGGTCGCCGCCCGGCCAGGCAAAGGAATGCCAATAGGCGACGGCAAAGCGCAGGTGATCTTCCATCCGCTTGCCCAGGATCACCTCGTCGGGGTTGTAGTGGCGGAAGGCAAATTCATTGGTGCTGGCGGTGCCCTCGAATTTGATCGCGGGGATACCGTTGAAGAAGTCAGTCATGGCAAAAGTCCTTAAGAGGTCAAGCCTTTGATGGCAGATTGCGCCGCGCGGTACCGGGCATGGCCCGCATCGAACGCGTCTGTCAGGGCCGGATCGGGGTCGATCTGGCGGGCGATTTTTGGCAGGGTGGCAATTTCCGCGCCGGCCCCGGTTGCGGCCATGATGGCCAGACGGGCCGCCCCGAAGGCACCGCCAAAGTCACCCGCGACGGGCAGTTGGATCGGGCAGTTCAGCGCGGTGGCGATGGTGCGCAGCCAGTAGTCTGACTTCGCACCCCCACCAACAGCCAAAACATGGGTCAGCTTGGTGCCCGTCGCCGCCAGCGCATCACGGCTGTCGCGAAAGGCGAACGCCACGCCTTCCAGCACCGCACGGGTGCCAGCCGCGCGGTCGGTGGCGTGTTCCAGCCCGGTAAACGCGCCACGGATCGACGCCGAGTTCAACGGCGTCCGCTCGCCGCCCAGATAGGGCAGGAAGGTGGGCTTGCCGGGGGCACGCAAAGGGCCAAGTTCGCCCGTCAGGGTGGCGGCATCCTGACCCACCAGCCGGGCGTACCAGTTCAGCGCGTCAGAGGCGGCCAGAATCACCCCCATCTGGTGCCAGGTGCCGGGCAGGGCGTGGCAGAAGGTATGCACCGCGGTGGCGGGATCGGGTTGATAGCCGTCATTTGCGGCAAACAACACGCCGCTGGTACCAAGCGACACAAACGCCTCACCGGCGCGCACCACACCGACGCCCACGGCAGCGGCAGCATTGTCGCCGCCGCCGCCCGCGATGATCACGTCACGGCCAAGACCCCAACGCGCCCCAAGTTCGATGCGCAGGATGCCCGAGGGTTCGGACCCTTCGACCAAGCGGGGCATGTGGCTGCGGGTCAGCCCCGTGGCTGACAGCAGATCATCCGACCAGTCGCGCGCGCTCGTGTCCAGCCACGAGGTGCCCGCCGCATCCGACATCTCGGCCACATGGTCGCCAGTCAGCCAAAGGCGAAGATAGTCCTTTGGCAGCAGGATCTTGGCGACCTTGGCCCACAGGTCGGGCTCGTGCCGTTGCACCCAGACCAGTTTCGGTGCCGTAAAGCCCGGAAACACAATGTTGCCGGTGAGACGGCGAAACATCGGGTCGTCGTCCAACTCGGCGGCTTCGACATGGGCGCGGGTGTCGTTCCACAGAATGCAGGGGCGCAGCACCTGATCGGCGGCATCCAGCAAGGTTGCGCCGTGCATGTGCCCCGACAGACCAATGGCTTTGACCGCCCCGAACCCATGCGCCGACAGCGCATCCAGCACCGTTTCCGCAGCCGTGATCCAATCCGAGGGCGATTGTTCGGACCAACCTTCGTGCGGACGCTGCACCGTCAGGGGGGCCGTCGCTTCGGCCACCACCCGCTGTGCGTCGTCAATGAGAACGCCCTTGAGACCGGACGTTCCCAGATCAAGCCCGATATACATCACGCAGCCTTTGCCGGTTTCTTGCCCAGAATGATCATGCCAAGGATGTCTTCGTCGGTCACTTGGTTGACGTTCACCGTGCCGACCAGCTGGCCGTTTTTCATCACCGATGCGCGGTCACACAGTTTCATCACGTTGTGAATGTCATGCTCTATCAGGAAAATTCCCAGGCCCTGGGCTTTGAGTTCCTGAATAAGATCCGACACCATCTGGGTTTCATGCGGCCCCAAAGCAGCCGTCGGTTCGTCCATGATCAGGATCCTGGCGTTGAAATACACCGCCCGCGCAATGGCGACCGACTGGCGCTGACCACCCGACAAGGCGCTGACCGGCACGTTGAACTTGCGGAAGTTCGGGTTCAGCCGCTTCATGATCTTGCGGGTTTCAGCCTCCATCGAGCTGTCATCGACAAAGCCACCGCGCCCGACCAGTTCGCGTCCCAGAAACAGGTTTGACGCCGCATCAAGGTTATCGGCCAAGGCCAGAGTCTGGTAGATGGTCTCGATGTTCAGCGCGCGTGCGTCGCGCGGATTGTCGATCTCGACCTTTTCACCGTTGATCAGAATGTCGCCACTGTCGGCCTTGTAGGCCCCGGACAGGCATTTGATCAGCGTTGATTTGCCCGCCCCGTTGTGGCCCAGCAGGCCCACAACTTCGCCGGGGTAAAGGTCCACGGTCACGCGATCGACCGCCTTGATGCCGCCGAAGGAAATCGAGATGTCGCGCAGCTCGACCAGCGGAGTGCCTGAGTTTGCCATAGCCGCCCCCTTATTTCAGTTTTTTGCGGTAAAGGATGTCGAGGTAGACGGCCAGAACCAGCGCCGTGCCCACAACGATCTTTTGGTAGGAACCGTCACCAAAGCCGATCAGAACCATGCCCGACTGCAAGGACAAGATCACCAGCGCGCCCAGGATGGCACCGTAAATGGTGCCAGAGCCACCGGCAAGCGATGTGCCCCCGATAACCGCGGCGGCAATCACATACAGCTCGTCCAATTCGCCCATTGCGTTGGTCGCCGAGTTTTGCCGGGCCGAGGTGATCACGGCGGCAAGCCCCGCCAGCGCCCCCATCAGAGCAAAGACCTTCAGCGTGACCCAACGGGTGTTGATACCCGCCAGCAAGGCCGCCTCGGGGTTGCCGCCGATGGCAAAGACATAGCGGCCAAAGCGGGTGCGGTTCATCAGGATCGTCATGGCGATGCCGACAGCGATCAGCAGCAGCACCGGAATGGCATAGCCGTGGCTGATGAAGGTGCCTTCTGGCAGGGTCTGCCCGGTGGCCTTGGCATAGTTCGCGACGATCCCCTTGGCCCAGGGGTAGGCGTTGACCAGCAACACCGAGCCCAGGATGACGGCACAGCCGACCACCCCCATGAACACCTCGGCCCACATTGGGCGCAGCGGGAAATCATGTTTGCGGCGCGACGCGCGCCCGCTTTTCAACAAGTACAACACGCCCACACACGCAAGGCCACCGACAATCCAGCTGCCAACCGCACCCACCGTGCCATAAGGCCCGCCGCCCAGCAGTGCAAAGCGTTCGTCCAGCGGCGCGATGGTCCGACCCGAGGCCGACAAGAACGCCATGCCGCGCCAGATCAGCAAGCCGCCAAGCGTCACGATAAACGACGGGATGCCGCGGTAGGCGATCAGCCAGCCGTGAAACATGCCGATCAGCGCACCCAGCAGCAGACCGACCGTGGCCGTGATGACCCAGATCGACGGGTGGCCTAGGCCAAGATGCTGCGGCAGGAATTCGGTCTGCAACAGACCCATCACCATACCGGTGACACCGATGATCGAGCCCACCGACAAATCAATGCAGCGGATGATGATAACCAGCACCATGCCCGTTGCCATGATGCCGATGTACGATGTCTGCACCGACAGGTTCCAAAGGTTGCGCGGTGTCAGAAAATTGCCGAGGCCGAAGTCAAACCCATTCCCCGAAAGGCCGCTGGCGATGGCGGGGTACACATGGAACCCTACCCAGATCAGCAACAGCGCCCCGACCATGCCCAGCAGGCGGGTGTCAATTTCAGTTGCTCGCAGGAACTGGGCGACGGGACCAAGCGGGGCGTCACTGCTTGGCCCGGCTGGCGATGTGGGTTTGCTTGCTTCGGTCATGTCCTCGTCCAGCGCTGCTTGAGGGGGTTTTGCACAGATCACAGTCAGGCCCGGCCTGTCCGTCTGCAAATAGGTTTGGGCGATGCGCACATCAGCCCATCAAATAAAGTGTTTTGGCGCGGACTGTTGAGTCCGCGCCAAAACTGTCAGTCGATCACTGGCAAGCAGCGACGCCTTCCATGGCACCTTCACAAGCCGCTTCTTTGGTGATGTGGCCTGCGTCGATCACGATGTTCAGGTTGTCTTTGGTGATCGGTGTCGGGTCGAGCAGAATTGCGTTCATCTCAACGCCATTTGCGCCACCCGAGAACTTGGTCGCACCAGCCACGCTGTCAAGCGCGGCCCCGCCAGCCAAAGCCGACGCGATTTCACCAGCCGCTTTGCCAAGGGCACGGGCGTCTTTCCAGACCGAGACGGTCTGGCTGCCGCGCGCCACACGGTTCAGTGCGGCAAGGTCGCCGTCCTGGCCGCCGACGGGTACGTTCAGGCCCTGTGCTGCAAGAGCAGCAATCGCGCCACCGGCCATGCCGTCGTTCTCAACCAGAACGGCGTCAACGGCGTTGTTGTTGGCGGTCAGGATCTGCTCCATGTTCTTCTGGGCATTTTCTGGCTTCCAGCCGTCCGAGAACGCCTCGCCGACAATCTTGATCTTGCCGTCGGTCACAGACTGACCAATGACGCCCATCATGCCTTCCAGCAAGAAAGCAGCGTTCGGATCACCGGGGTCGCCCTTGATGATGGCATAGTTGCCTTCGGGCTTCGCGGCGATCACGTTTTCAGCGATGATGCGGCCGACGCCGATGTTGTCGAAGGTCAGATAGAAGGTGCGGGCATCTTCGATCAGACGGTCATAGCCGACAACCGGAATGCCTTCGGCAGCAGCAGCCTCGATGGCTGGGCCGATCGCGTCCTTGTCCCAAGCGTTGATGATCAGGGCGTTGGCCCCCTGTGCGATCAGCGCTTCAACATCGGTCAACTGCTTGGCCGACGACGACTCGGCGTCTGCCGAGATATAGGTGTCGCCCGCCGCCTCGATGGCCGCTTTCATGGCCGCTTCGTCGATCTTCCAACGCTCTTCCTGGAAAGACGCCCAGGACACGCCGATTTTCTTGCCTTCAGCCAATGCCGCTGACGAGAACCCTGCCGCCGCGATGACGGCGATGATGATTGCATTACGCATGAGTATCCTCCCTATGGATGCGGCCAGCGCATGGCCGGTCCGACAGATTCGTCGGCACGCCGCGAAAATGCCGATAATAAATTCAGTTGTCAAAATAAAAATTGTGGGCAAAGCTGACATCGCCTAACAAACGGTCTGATTTATGCTGCTATGCAGCAATTTTCGGGTGAGTTTCTGGGAAAACATATGATTTTTTCTTTGAGGACCAAATAAATGCAGGTTCAGCCGCAGCGCGAGGATGGGCGCAAGGGTGTGGGCCCGCTGATTCCGCCGCTGTCTGATACTCTGCGTCCGCTGCGCCAGCAGGTGTTTGAACGGGTCAGGTCGGCGGGCCTGATTCCCCGGGTGCAGGTGGCCAAGGATCTGGGCGTCAGTCCGGCGTCCGTTACCACGATCACATCAGAACTGATCGAGGCGGGCCTGATCGAGGAGGTCGCAGCCCCCCGCGACGGTGATGCGGGCCGGGGGCGGCCGGCGGTGGCCTTGGGCGTGCGGGCCTCGGCGCACCGCGTGGCGGGGATGAAGCTGTCAGACCGCGAACATACGGCAGTGATCGTCGATTTCGCGGGCAATCTTATTGCCGATGATGTGATCCCCCGCAAACCGGGGCCGATGACGGTGCTGGAACTGATCGATGCGGTCGAGGTGCTGCTGGACCGGGTCTGCGCCAAGGCCGGGATCACGCGGTCTGACCTGTCGGCGGTCGGCATGGGGGTGCCGGGATTTGTCGATGTGGCCGAAGGGGTGGTGCTGTGGTCGTCGGTGTTGGTCGAGCGAGGCGTGCCCCTTGCGGCGGTGGTCGGCGCGCGTCTGGGTCTGCCGGTGACGGTTGATAACGACGCCAATCTGGTCGCGATGGCGGAACTGTGGTTCGGCGCGGGGCGGGGGCTTTCAGATTTTGCGGTCGTCACGATTGAACACGGGGTCGGCATGGGCTTTGTGATGAACCACCGCATCTACCGCGGATCGCAGCGCCTGGGGATGGAACTGGGCCACACCAAGGTGCAGCTCGACGGGGCCCTGTGCCGCTGCGGCCAGCGCGGGTGCCTTGAGGCCTATGTCGCCGACTATGCCCTCGCGCGTGAGGCCACGACGGCGTTGAACTGGGGGCACAAGGAAGGCCAATCCATCGCCGTGCTGCTGGAAAGCCTGTACGACCACGCCAAGGCGGGCAACGCCACCGCCCGGTCGATCTTTCGCCGGGCGGGGCGTTATCTGGCGGTCGGGCTGTCGAACGTGATCAACCTGTTCGACCCCGCGCTGATCATCCTGTCAGGCGAACGGATGCGCTATGACTATCTCTACGCCGCCGAGACGTTGGCCGAGATGGACAATCTGGTGATCAACTCAGGCCGCCCAAGACCGCCGATCGAGATCCACGCCTGGGGCGATTTGCTGTGGGCACATGGGGCGGCCGCACTGGCGCTGTCGGCGGTGAGCGAGGGGATATTGGTGGGGTAGGGGTGAGGGCTGGCCTCTTGCGGCGCGCGCCAACATCGGGCATCTGGTCAGGCGATTTAGACATGCAAAGGCCCACCCATGGACTACGGCAAATCCGGCAATGCTGCCGCGGACAAGAACACCCCCAAACACTCTGAGGCCAAGGCCAAGGGCGCGGACAAGGTTCCGCAGACCGAGGCCGCCAAGAAGCAGGCCCTGCTGGTCCGGATGAAGGCAGCGGCGAAGAAGGCGGAATAGCCTGACGCTGCGTCGCCCCCTATACAGACGGCCCGCAGCCGTGTATGTGCCCCCCACGGCCCGATGATTCCGGGGTTGTCGGCAGGGAGGCTGACGACCGTAGGGGAACGCAGGTGCCGGCCATTCTGGCACCACTGGGCGAAAAATCGCCCCCCTGATTTGGGCAAAGACATGAGTATGACACTGATCGCC
>JANNNF010000432.1:0-1601 GCA_031398405.1 Rhodobacterales bacterium
AGCATCACCTGCCCCATGATCGAACTGATCGGCCCCATTTGCGGCACCACCCCTTCGGGCAGTTGGGCCGCCACCAGCGTCAGCTTTTCGGCGATCTGCTGACGGTTGCGGTAGATGTCAGTGCCCCAGTCGAACTCGACATAGATGATCGACAGGCCCACACCCGAGACGGACCGCACGCGGTCGACCCCCGGCAGGCCGTTCATCTGGGTTTCTATCGGATAGCTGACCAGTTGTTCCACCTCGGGCGGGGCCAGCCCCTCGGCCTCGGTCATGATGGTGACGGTGGGACGGTTCAGGTCGGGAAAGACATCGACCGGCAAGCGCATTGCGGTGAATGCGCCATAGCCCATCAGAACGACCGCCAGCACGAGGACCAGCACTCGGTTGCGCAGGGATTGGGTGACAAGAAATGTGAACATGTGCCCAGCCCCCTATCGCAACTGGTTCAGAAGTTCGGCGCCTTGGGTGACCATACGATCCCCCGCCGCAATGCCCGCCACAATAATCACCCGCCCACCATCAAGGGGTTCGGTGCGCACGGCGCGCGGCTCGAACAGTTCCGGGGCCATGTGGACAAAGACGATATCCTCGCCGTTTGCCCCCCGGATCACCGCTTCGCGCGGGGCCGCGATGCCCTTGGTAACGGAGGCCGTCTCGGCAAACACTGTCACCCGGTCTCCCACTTGCAGGGCACCGCTGACATCCTCAATGCGAAAATGGACGGGCTGGGCCTGACCATCCTCGGCAAATCCCGCGCCGATCAGGCTTAACGGGATGGCCGCGCCATCCTCGCCGCCGATCGACGCATTGCCCGAAACCGGCTCACCGCCAAACGACAGCGCCTCGACCCATAGCTGCGCAGGGTCGATGATGTGAAACACTTCGGTATTCGTGTCGGCAATCAGACCGGGGGCCGCGTTCACCTTTGAGATGACGCCCGCTACCGGGGCTACCAGAACCTCTGGCTCCATCCGTATCGCATCCAACGCGGCGCGACGTTCGCGCAGACCCTGCAGCGTCAGTTGTGCACTTTCCAGTTGTGTCTGCGAGACGGTTCCGGTTGCAGCCAGCGTCTTGGCCCGGGCAACTTCGCGTTCCTCAAGCGCAATCTCCTGATCCAGTTCCGCCTTGGATTGCCGGATCGACGATTGATCAGCCGCCGCCAGTGACGGCTCGACAAAGGCCATGACATCACCGGCCTTGACCACAGCCCCCAGGACGGGAAATCCGCCGGGTGGTGCCGCAAGACGCCCGCCGATCGCTGTTTGCACAAAACCGCTGGCATTCGGGTCTGGCACCACACGACCGGCCATTTCGACACTGCGGCGATGCTCGGCCTCCACGGCGGCCATGGTCAGGATTGCCAGTATGCGCTGTGCCGCTTTGGGCGCGAACACCCGACCATCGGGCAACCGCTGTGCCACATCGCGGATCACGGCGGTAGCCGTGGCAGGGGCGGTTTCCGCAATAGCCACCGATGACCCCAGAACCAGCGCCAGAACGGCCGCCAGAACGCCGGCCGCAATCAACCGCCGCCGCATCAGCGCCATCACCAACGCACCACCCAAAAGCCCAAGCAGCCCGATGGCGATCAGCGC
>JANNNF010000444.1:0-17547 GCA_031398405.1 Rhodobacterales bacterium
CCGGGTCTGGATGCCAAACAGATAGATACACACACCGATCAGGATGATGCCGAACATCGCCCCCGCAATCGCCGACCCCATGTAGGGATCGCCAAGTTGCAACTGAAAGCCAAAGAAGGTGCGGTAAAGGAACGTCCCCAGAATATCTGTGCTGTAATCCGGGCCGGCCAACGCGCCTTGGGCCACATAGATCAGGTCAAACGCGTTGAAGTTGCCCACGAAGGTCAGGATGCTGATGATCCCGATGCTGGGCAAAATCAGCGGCAGCTTGATCTTCCAGAATTGGCTCGCACCCGTCACGCCGTCCATCTCGGCGGCCTCAATCACCTCTTCGGGGATGCTCAGAAGGGCGGCATAGATCAGCATCATCGGGATGCCGACAAACTGCCAGACAGAGATCAACGCCAGAGTGGTCAGCGCATAGGCCTCTTTCCCCAACCACGGGGCGAACAGGCTTTTGAGGCCGATAAAATCCAGCAGCCCCGGCGCGATGCCCCAGATCGGTGACAAGATCAGCTTCCACACAAAGCCGACGATCACGAAACTCAGAATGGTGGGAATGAAAATTGCCGTCCGGTAGGCGGCAGCCATCCGCAGCTTGGGGGTAGACAGGATTGCCGCCAGCAAGATCCCGATCGGGTTCTGCACCAGCATATGCACCACGAAAAACCAGGCGTTATTTCCAAGCGCATTCCAGAACGCATCCGCCCAACGGGGGTCGCCAAACAGGGTGGCGAAATTCGACAGGCCCACAAACACCCGCGCGCCATCCACCTTGTTGAACAAAGACAGGTTCAGGGTGCCAAACAGCGGAATGATCATCATCGCGGTGTAAACCAGCACAGCGGGTGCCAGAAACACGGCTATATGCCAGCGAACGGGTTTCCCGGCAGCCATCACGCCTCCTGTATTTTCTGTCTGAAAATATCCCACGGGGGTCCGGGGGTGTGAAACCCCCGGCCGTTGTCGCAAGAGATCCCCGATCAGGTCGGGGATGCCGCCGTCACTTTGACGGGGTGTACCAGCTTGCCAGACCATCTTGCAGGCGGGCTGCCGCGGCCTCGGGCGTTTCGGTGCCCTTGATCACGGTGGCGCTGGCATTCCAAGTCTCATTCTCAAGGTTCGGGGTGCCGCGCGACAGGATCTGATAGGTGGACCGGATCGTGGACTGGCATTTACCGCGCCACGATACGAATTCCTGCGCCAGCGGGTCGGCCATTTCCACCGGGGTGGAGTTCAGGCTGAAGAAGCCGGGCAGGGCGTTGGCGTAAAGCGTGGCAAACTCGGGGCTGCCGATCCATTCCAACAGGGCTTTCGTTTCTTCCGGGTGGGCGGTCTTGGCGTTCATGCCCATCGCGATGTCAGTGTGATCGCTGATATAGCAGGTGTCGCCCGCAGCTTGCACAGGCGGGGAAAACGCACCCATCTTGAAGGTGGCTTGCGTGTTGAAGCCCGAGATTTCCCACGACCCGGCCGGATAGATCGCAGCCCGGCCAAGGGTGAACAGGTTCTGGCTGTCGGGATAGGTCTGGGCTTCAAACCCGTCGCCCAGATAGTCTTTCCACTTGGCCAGTTGCGCAAATGGCGCCACCCAATTGGCATCGGTCAGTTTCTGCTCGCCCTTGATCAGCGCCAGACGGCCTTCCTCGCCCTTCCAGTAGTTCGGACCGATGTTGTTGTAGCCCATCGTAGCAGCTTCCCACTGGTCATTGGTGCCCATGGCCATCGGAATGTACGTGCCGTCGGCCTTGATCTTGTCCAGCGCCGCAAAAAACTCGTCGTTCGTGGTCGGCACGGCAATCCCAAGGGCATCAAACGCGTCTTTGTTGTAGATGAATCCGTGGATCACCGAGGCCATGGGAACGCAGAAGGTGGCCGCCGCATCATCCGTCTGCCAGGCCGACTTCGCCACCGAACTGAAGTTTGCCATCGAGGCAAGCCCCGTCAGATCGGCCAGTTGGCCGGCGGTATACAGTGCCAGCGATGCATCAAACGGACGGCAAGTGATCAGATCGCCCGCCGAGCCAGCCTCCAGCTTGGAGTTCAGCACGGCGTTGTACTCGGCAGGGGCGGTCGGCGCGAACACCACTTTGATGCCGGGATGGCCCGCCTCAAACGCGGGGATCAGCGTGTCTTGCCAGATGGTCAGATCGTCGTTGCGCCAGGATTCAATGGTCAGCGTCACATCCTGCGCCGAAGCAGCGCCTGCCAGCAGCGTGCTGGTCAGCAGCGCGATACGAAGGGTTTTGGTCATGGTCGTCTCCCGGTTGGCGGGCATTTGCCCGGTTATTGGTTAGGCGGTCAGCAATGGCCCAAGATGACCCTTGCTGGTCACAAGAGCAGATCGGGCCGCATCTGGAGTGTATCCCTGAACGACCAGAATGGCAGACTTTACCGCGCCGTCGGTGGCATGCAACGCAGCTTCCGCCGCCTGCAATGTCGCGCCCGTCACATCGGCCACGATCCGCGCGGCACGGTCGATCAGTTTGGCATTGTCGGCCACCACATTGACCATGCGTCCGTCATGCACATGGCCAAGGCGAATGCCCATCAGCGTGGAAATCAGGTTCAGCGCCACCTTTTGTGCCGTCGCCGCCCCCATGCGCGTGGACCCGGCCACAACTTCCGGCCCGGTGTTCAAGCAAATCGCCACATCCGACAGCGCCAGCAGATTTGCGTCCGCTACATTGGCAATCCCAACCACAGTCACACCCGCAGCCTTCGCCGCCCTCGCCACCACCATGGTATAAGGCGTGCTGCCCGAGGCTGAGACAGCGATCATCACATCACCGGCTTGCAGGTTTGCTGCGTCAAAATCAGCCCGCGCCTGCACGGGGTCATCCTCTACCGCGCCGGTCATGTGGATCAGCGCCGCTGCCCCGCCCGCAAACAGTATTGGGCTGTGGTGCGGCGGGATTCCAAAGGTGCCCGCCAGTTCAAGACAATCTGACAGCGCCATCATCCCCGACGACCCCGCCCCAGCATAAACCAGCTTTCGACCCGCGCTGATGGCTGCAGCCGCCAGATCCGCCGCCTGTTCCAGTTGCGGCAGCGCAGGGTGCAATGCAGACAACGCCTTGATCTGGGCGTCCAGCAACAGAGACAAAACCCCCGCCCCATTACGCCGGTGCAGGCCCTGTGCGTCTGGATGCAATGCTTCTGTCGGGCGGTCGGACATCTGATTCCTCCTGTTACAACAACAATGCCAAAATAATACCACTTGTAAAGAGCGCTGTTTCAAAATGCTGAAATAACTCGTAAACGCCGCATACTTCAGCTGATATCAAGATACCACTTCCCAAAAGGTATTGGTTTGGTATCTTTGCAACAGAGAGGATTCGGAATGCAACTTTACCTGGGTGTTGATGGGGGCGGCACGGGATGCCGGGCAGCTGTGGCTGATGCCTCGGGGCGAATTTTGGGGCGTGGGGCGGCGGGTCCTGCCAACGTAACGACCGATCTGGACGCCGCGCGTGACAATATTCTGACGGCGGCAATGGCAGCGCTGCATCAGGCGGGGGTGGGCGAGTTGCAGGATCTCTGGGCCGGTCTGGGTTTGGCGGGGGCCAATGCGGCTGGGCCGCAAACTTTGGCGCGGCTGGCGCTGCCGTTTGCGCAGGTGCGGCTGGACACTGATGCGATTGCTGCAGTGAAAGGCGCGCTTGGCCGGGCGGATGGCATCGTTGCGGCCATTGGCACGGGGTCAGTGTTTGCGCGCCAGACCGATGGGGTGATCCGGCAAATCGGCGGTTGGGGGGCCGTACTGGGCGATGAAGGCAGCGGTGCGGTGCTGGGGCGCGGCCTGCTTGCACGGGCGTTGATGGCGGTTGATGGTTTGGTGCCGATGACGGCTCTTTTGCAGGATGTGTTGACGGAACACGGGGGTGCAGCGGGTGTGGTGCAGTTTGCCCGCACGGCCCAAGCCGCCGATTTTGCCCTGCTCGCCCCACGCGTTGTGGGGACGGATGATCCAGCGGCGCAGGCGGTGATGGGGCAAGGGGTGGCCGATGTGGCGCGCGCGGTGGATCACCTGCAAGGGTCGATCCCTGTGCCCGTGGTGTTTATTGGCGGTTTGGGGGCGGCCTATGCGCAGGCTTTGGCGGGGCGATGGCGGCTGGCTGATGCTTTGGGCAGCGCGCTTGACGGCGCGCTTCTGCTGGCGAGAGAGGGGCCATGATCGACCTGATCTTTTCCGCCGCAGGATTTGACGAGGCCGGGGCCGGGCCTTTGTATCTGCAACTGCAACGTCGTATTGCCGATGCTGTCGCAGCAGGCCGCCTGGCCCCCGGGGACAGCCTGCCTGCCGAACGCGATATGGCGGTGATGACCGGCCTGTCGCGCGTGACGATCCGCAAGGCCGTGCAGGCTTTGGTGGCGCAAGGGGCCTTGGTGCAAAAGCGTGGGTCAGGTACCTTTGTGGCGCAGCGGGTGGAACGGTTGGAACAGGCGCTGTCGCTGCTGACCTCTTTCACTGAAGATATGGCGCGGCGCGGCAAGGTGGTCGAGTCTGTCTGGATCAGCCGCGCCTTGCACGCCCCCGCGCCCGAGGAAGTGATGGCCCTTGGCCTTGGCACCGATGAACGTGTGGCGCGGCTGGAACGGGTGCGCCGGTCCGATGGTGTGCCTTTGGCAATTGAACGCGCCGCCCTGTCGAACAGCGTTCTGCCCGACCCGGTAGAGGTCGATACCTCGCTATATGCGGTGCTTGAAGCGCGCGGTCTGCGCCCCGTGCGCGCGGTGCAGCGCATTTCGGCGGCCAGTCTTGGACCGCGCGATGCGGAACTGCTGGGGGTGGCGGCGGGGTCGGCCAGTCTGCGAATCGAACGGATCAGTTATCTTGCCTCGGGGCGCGTGGTGGAATTCACCCGGTCCCTTTATCGCGGCGATGCCTATGATTTCGCCGTTGAACTGAAACTTGCGCCTGAAGTCGAAAGGAATACCGAATGACCGAACTGGCCAACATACAATCCCACATGGCCCGCGAAGTGGCTGAAATTCCGCAAGCCGCCGCGCGGTTCTTAACCATTTCGGCGCAGGCTACAGCCACAGCCGCTGCTGCGTTGCGCGCGGCAGACCCCGCGGTGATCGTCACCGTGGCGCGTGGGTCGTCCGACCATGCCGCGACCTATTTCAAGTATGTGACCGAGCTTGTGGCGGGAGTACCGGTGGCCTCGCTCGGTCCGTCCATCGCGTCAATCTATGGGCGGGCGTTGAGGTTGAAAGGGGCGGCCTGCATCGGCATTTCGCAATCGGGCAAAAGCCCCGATATCGTGGAAATGCTCCGATCGGCGGGCCGTGATGGCGCGCTGACCATGGCAATCACCAACATGGCGGACAGCCCGATGGGGGCGGCGTCCACCCATTGCCTGCCGTTGCAAGCGGGGGTCGAAAATTCGGTGGCGGCGACGAAGACTTTTGTCTCTTCGGTTGTGGCTGGGCTGGCGCTGCTGGCCGAATGGAAAGATGACGCTGATCTGCGCGCCGCCGTGGCGGGCTTGCCCGATGCGTTTGCGCAGGCGTTGACGATGGATTGGTCGCCGCTTGCCGCGCGCCTGTCGCGGGCGCAGTCGCTGTATGTGCTGGGCCGAGGCCCGGCAATTGCCATCGCAAATGAGGCCGCGCTGAAGTTCAAGGAAACCTGCGGGCTGCATGCCGAAAGCTTTTCGGCGGCCGAGGTGCTGCATGGGCCGTCAGCCATCGTACAGGCGCAATTTCCGGTGCTGGCGCTTGGGGTCAAGGATGCCGCCTTGCCACATGTTGCGGCGACAGTGCAACGTTTGGTGACACAAGGGGCGGATGTGTTCCTGACCGGGGCCGAGGTGCATGGGGCCACGACCCTGCCCTCTGTGCCTGGCCTGCATCCGATGGTGGCACCCTTGGTTCTGGCGGTCACCTTCTACCAGTTCATCGAAGGTTTGGCGCGTCGGCGTGGATTTGACCCGGATGTGCCGCCCTACCTGCGCAAAGTCACCGAGACTGTGTAATGGCCACTCTTTTCCAAGGAGCGACTGTCTTTGATGGCACACGGTTGCTGCCGGGGGCTACGGTATTGGTTGCGGATGCCAAGGTTGTGGCGGATGGTCCGGTGGATCAGGTGGTTGATCTGGACGGTGGCATCCTCGCCCCAGGTCTGCTGGATTTGCAGGTCAATGGCGCGGCAGGGCGGATGGTCGATGGCAGCACCGATGTGGATTTTCTGCGCCAGATGTGTGCCGTTCATGCGGGACTTGGGGCGACCGGGATTTTGCCCACGCTGATCACCGACACCCCCCAAGCCACAGCAGCTGTGATTGCCGCCGGGGTGCAGGCGGCGCGGGTCGGGGTGCCGGGTTTTCTGGGCCTGCATCTGGAAGGCCCGCATTTGGACCCCGTGCGCAAGGGGGCGCACGACCCTGCCCTGATCCGGCCGATGGAGGATGCTGACCTTGCCGTGTTGCTGGCCGCAGCGGCAGATTTGCCGTCGCTGATGGTGACGGTTGCGCCAGAATCTGTGCGGCTGGACCAGATCACCAGCCTGCGCGCCGCTGGGGTTGTGGTCAGCCTGGGGCACAGCAACGCCAGCCATGCGGCTGCCACAGCGGCCTTGGCCGCAGGGGCGACCTGCCTGACCCACCTGTTCAACGCGATGAGCCAGCTTGGCAACCGCGACCCTGGCTTGGTTGGCGCAGCCTTGGCCAGCGGTGCCTATGCCGGGCTGATTGCGGACGGCATCCATGTCGATCCGGTGGCGATGCGCATTGCGATGGCCGCCAGTCCGGACCGCCTGTTTCTGGTGTCAGACTGCATGGCCTTGGCGGGTAGCGATGCCACCGAATTCAGCTTGGGCGGGCGGCGCATCTTGCGCCGGAACGGCAGGCTTACGTTAGAAGATGGCACCCTCGCCGGGGCTGATCTGACCCTGCCGCAAGCGATTGCGGTGATGATCCGGGAGGTCGGCATCGCACCCGAGGTTGCCATGGCGATGGCAACCTCACGTCCTGCCGCCTGTCTGGGGCGGGGGGGCGAACTGGGCCATCTGTTGCCCGGGCGGCTGGCTGACATGGTGCATTTTTCGCCTGATGGGTCAGTGCGCGGTGTATGGCGGGCGGGCCGCAGGATTGTGGCCCCCTAACAGCGCGTTTTTGAACAACATCTGTTCGCCATTCCATATTGTAGGCACGGCACAAGCCCGATACACAAAACTGTTCTCAGGGCGGGGTGAGATTCCCCACCGGCGGTTATAGCCCGCGAGCGCCTTTGGCAACAAAGGGTCAGCAGATCCGGTGAAACTCCGGGGCCGACGGTATAGTCCGGATGAAAGAGAATGGTTGGTCGCGGCCCTTTCAGGGGCTGCGGTTGGCTACTCGTGCTCTGGGGCCTGACGAAACGCAAACGTAAGGTTCCAAAATGTCTAAACCAAACTCCAAACCTGCTCGCATCGCCTTCATCAAGGCGCGCTGGCATGATGATATCGTAGACCGCGCCCATGATGGGTTCGTGGCCGAAGCCGCACGTCTGATGCCTGGCGCTGTGACTGACGCGTTCGACGTGCCGGGCGCATTCGAGATGCCGTTGCTGGCGAAAAAACTGGCCAAGACTGGCAATTATGATGCCGTTGTCGCGGCCGCTTTTGTGGTCGATGGCGGGATTTACCGGCACGAGTTTGTCGCCGCTGCGGTTGTGACCGGGCTGATGAATGTGCAGCTTGAAACCGAAGTGCCGGTGTTTTCGGTGTCACTGACCCCGCACAACTATCAGGAAACCGACTTGCTGACCGGGTTCTACCGCGCCCATTTCGCCAAGAAGGGTGCCGAGGCTGCCAATGCTGTCGCCCAAGTGTTGGCGCTGGATGCGCAACTTGCGGCACCAATTCGTAAAAGCGCCTGATCAGGCAGCGGCCAGCCTGATCCGGTGCCTGTCTTCCAGCACTGTCAGGGTGGCCGCGATTTCCTGTCGCATTTGATCAACGCTCCAGCCCAACCTCATTGCCGCAACATCGGCAATTGCCTGCAGATCCGACATGCTAAGACCCCCGGTGATCGCCAGCGTGGTGCGGCGCATCACGATGTCGGCCAGATGCACGGCCTGTTCATGGGCGATGATCCAGTCAATCTCGCCGCGCGAGTACGTCTGCGCATCTGGCAGGCGGGCCTCTTCCCCCGGATGCGCCAGCACCTGGCGCGCCGTGGTGCCATAGCGGGCCAGCATCTGTTCGACCCGGTCAGGGCTGGTGCCCGTAGCCTGCGCCGTGGCGATGATCCATTTGGCCCGAGCGGCCAGATCACCTGGATAGCCCTTCCCGCCACCGATGGGCAAATTTTGGGTGCTGACTTGGCGGGGGAGCGACAGGCGGGCCAGCACGCTATTGGCCACTTCCTCGGCAAAGCCGCGAAAGGTAGTCCATTTGCCGCCCACAAGGGCGATGACGGGGAACGGGCGATCCTGCGCGGCCTCAAGTACCGGGGCAGAATGGTCGCGGCTTATCAGACCCGCCGCCGTGCCACCTGACGCGGGCAGGGGGCGGATGCCGGCATAGGCATAAACGATCTGGGATTGGTCAAATGCCAGCCCCGGCAGCAGCCCGCGCAAGGCCTGCAGGAAATAGTCGATCTCGGGTTGGGTCACGGTCAAATCATCGGGAGTGTCAGCCCGTATGTCGGTGGACCCGACCAGGGCTCGGCCCAGATAGTCGAACACAAGGCAGATGCGGCCATCGTCAGCCTCAAAATAGATCATCTGACCGTTCAGGGCAGCAATCAGTTCGGGATGGTCCAATAAGATATGCGACCCCTTGGTGCCGCCGATCATCTTTGTCTGCGACCCAAGCGACGCGTTCACAAGGTCTATCCACGGGCCTGCCGCGTTGATCACGATGCGGGGGCGAAAGGCATGGTCGCCAAAGTGAACCACACCATAATCGCGCGCCGTCAGGGTGGTATGGTTCAGCGCCAGTGAGGCCGGGCTGACGGCGATGCCATCGGCCAGCAATTCCCACACCAAGCGTTCCGGGTGGGTAATCTTTGCATCATGGTAGGTGCCCGCCGCCACGATCTTAGGCGTCAAAGGCGGAATGGCGGCCAGCGCCTGGGCGCGCGACAGCAGTTTATGGCGCGGCATAATTCGGTGACGCGCGCCGTAGAAATCATACAGCGTGAGGCCAATCTTGATCAGCACCGCCCCCCGGGCGCGCGGCGCGGTGGTGCTGCCAAGCAGGGTGCGCAGGGCGGCACCGATGCCGGTAAACCACGAGAATATCGGGATCATGGTGGCGAGTGGCGACACAAGATGCGGCGCGTTTCGCAGCATCAGGTTTCGCTCCAACGTCGATTGCGCCACCAGCCCGAACTCACCCGTTTCGAGATATTTCAACCCACCGTGGATCAGCCGGGATGGCGCTGCACTGGTGCCAGACCCGAAATCGCCCTTGTCGACGATCACACAGGTTAGTCCCTGTTCGCAGAGATCACGGAACAGCCCGGCCCCATTGATGCCTGCGCCGATGATCAAAACGTCAATGTCGCGGATCATCTGAGCGCCTCGATCCGGGGCCACAGCGGCGCCATGGCGGCGGCAATGTCGCGAAACAACTCGTAGCGGGTTGCATCGCGGCGCTGTGGGCGGGCTGATACCGGGTTTCCAGCGCGGCAAGGTCACGCGGGTCATGGAAGGGCGAGGCACAAATGCCCACGCCTGCGCCCGCCAAAGGCGATCGCGGATGCGTTCCTGAAGGAAACCTTCGATCCGGCGGGACGGTCTGCCAGCAATGTCGATGCGATCGACGCGGTGGATGCCAAGTATAACGCCCGCTGAAGCAGTCCTAGAAACAAGAAACCCCGCAACCTGTGAAGGGTGCGGGGTTTCTTAGTTCGACATGGTGCCCAGGAGAGGACTCGAACCTCCACGTCTTGCAACACTGGTACCTGAAACCAGCGCGTCTACCAATTCCGCCACCAGGGCATGATGTCGTGAGGGGCGATGTAAATGCGTGCGACGGCGGTGTCAACCACGGCTTTGGAAAATTCGTTACAGGCTTTGGCCTTGCCGCAACGGGGCGGGAAAGCTAATACGGCAGCATAAAGCCCGGGGCGGGTTTCGCCCTTTGCCAGAAGGACTGCGCCGATGAGCAAACTTGTCACGATTTATGGCGGTTCCGGCTTTGTCGGGCGGTACATTGCGCGGCGGATGGCAAAACTGGGCTGGCGGGTGCGCGTGGCTGTGCGCCGCCCTAACGATGCGATCTTTGTCAAACCGTATGGCGTGGTCGGGCAGGTTGAACCCGTGCTGTGCAACATCCGCGATGATGCGTCGGTGCGCGCGGTGATGCAGGGCGCAGATGCCGTGGTCAATTGCGTTGGGATCCTGAACAAATCTGGCAAGAACACGTTCGATTCTGTGCAAGCCGCAGGGGCCGCCCGGGTCGCGCGGATCGCGGCGGACCTTGGGGTTGGGCAGCTGGTGCAATTATCGGCCATCGGGGCGGACGCGGCATCGGACAGCGACTACGCCCGCACCAAAGCGGCGGGTGAGGCGGCAGTTCTGGCGGCCTATCCGCGTGCGGTGATCCTGCGCCCGTCGATCATTTTCGGCAACGAGGATGGATTTTTCAACCGCTTTGCCAGCATGGCCCGATTGGGGCCGGTCTTGCCGGTGGTGGGGGCCAGTACACGGTTTCAGCCGGTTTATGTGGATGATGTGGCCGCAGCGGCAGTCAAAGGTATTTTGGGTGAAGCAGCGCCGGGCGTGTATGAACTGGGCGGGCCGGATGTGGAAACCTTCCGCGATCTGATGCACCGGATGCTGGGCGTCATTCAGCGGCGCAAACTGGTGGTCGGCATCCCGTTCTTTGTGGCGCGGATCATGGCGGGCTTGCTTGACTTCACACAGTTTGCGACGGGCGGGCTGATATCGAATGGCATGATCACCCGCGATCAGGTCCGCAACCTGGGCCGCGACAATGTGGTGGCCCCAGGTGCCAAGGGGCTGGCCGATCTTGGTATTGTGCCGACCGCGATGGACGGCGTGTTACCCGAATATCTGTGGTGCTTCCGCCCGTCGGGCCAGTATGCGGCCATCAAAAATTCGGCCAAGAATCTGAAAGTATAAATCATGGGAAGTCAGACCCTGACGGCGGCATTTCTGGGCCTGCTGGAGGGGATGACCGAATTTATCCCAGTATCCTCGACCGGGCATTTGCTGCTGGCCGGGCATTTTCTGGGGTTTCAATCCGCGGGCAAAACCTTTGAGGTGGTGATCCAGCTTGGGGCCGTGCTGGCGGTGCTGACGGTTTATGCGGCCAAGGTGACGGGGCTGTTGCTGGGCATGGGACATGATCCCGTGGCTCGCAGGGCGGTGGTCTCGGTGCTGCTGGCGTTTTTCCCGGCTGTGGTGATTGGCCTGTTGGCGCATGATTTCATCAAGGCGGTGCTGTTCGAATCCCCGATGCTGATTGCTGTAATGTTGATCCTTGGCGGCGTGGTCTTGCTGTTCGTGGACCGTATCGCACCGCCTCCCGTGCATGATGACGCGCTGCGATTGCCGTTTCGCAAGGCACTGATCATTGGCCTTTGCCAATGTGTCGCAATGATTCCGGGGGTGTCGCGGTCTGGGGCGACGATCGTAGGGGCCTTGATGCTGGGGGTGGAAAAGCGCGCGGCGGCAGAGTTTTCCTTCTTGCTGTCGCTGCCCACCATGGGTGCCGCTGTGGCCTATGATTTGTTCAAGAACCGCGATGTGCTGGATTTTTCAGCACTTTCAGACATTGCCGTTGGTTTTGTGGTGGCCTTTATCGCAGCTGCCTTGGTGGTCCGTTGGGTGCTTGGCTATGTTGGCCGTCACGGATTTGCTTTGTTTGGATGGTGGCGAATCATTGTGGGCTTCGGGGCGCTTGCGGCACTTTGGGCTGGATTATAGGTCATTAGGTATCACGTACTGACCTAATTTGGTCCTGATGCGGCAGATAAACTGACCTAACCCCAAAAAATCTGTAAACTAGGTCAGTATTGCTGACTTTTATTCATCTTCGAGCCCAAGTATCAAGATGCACCTGAGATATCCACCGGGAGGCGCAGCTATGGCCACGCAGAAGATGCTGAAATTCGTGTCCGTGGGCAAAGAGACCCCCGAAAAGCGTGCCCCGGTCCTGCGCAGCCAGGATTTTCATGAAATCTACCGCGAATATGCGGCTGAAAAAGCCGCCGAGCAGGCAGGTCGGTGCAGCCAATGTGGCGTGCCCTATTGCCAGTCGCATTGCCCGCTGCACAACAACATTCCCGACTGGCTGCGCCTGACAGCCGAAGGACGTTTGCGTGAGGCTTATGAGCTGTCACAGGCCACAAACACCTTCCCCGAAATCTGCGGCCGCATTTGCCCGCAAGACCGGCTGTGCGAAGGAAACTGTGTGATCGAACAGTCTGGCCATGGTACTGTGACGATTGGGTCGGTTGAAAAATATATCACCGATACGGCATGGGAAAATGGCTGGGTGGTGCCAGCCAAACCGCACACCGAACGGGTGGAATCGGTGGGCATCATCGGGGCCGGGCCGGGCGGTCTGGCCGCGGCAGATATGCTGCGCCGTAAGGGCGTGCAGGTCACTGTCTACGATCGCTACGACCGAGCCGGCGGTTTGCTCACCTACGGTATCCCAGGATTCAAGCTGGAAAAGCCAGTGGTGATGCAGCGGATCGATCAGTTGGAACAGTCGGGCGTTCAATTCGTGCTGAATTGCACAGTCGGCGTGGATCTGAGCTTTGATGCCATTCGCGGTCAGCACGACGCGGTGCTGATTGCTACGGGTGTCTACAAGGCCCGCGATATCGAGGCACCGGGGGTCGGCGCAAATGGTGTTGTTCGGGCGTTGGACTATCTGACCGCCAGCAACCGCAAAAGCTTTGGTGACGATGTGCCGGATTATGACAGTGGTGATCTGAATGCGTCGGGCAAGCGGGTGGTGGTGATTGGCGGCGGCGACACTGCGATGGACTGTGTGCGCACCGCCATCCGGCAGGGCGCTGTGTCGGTGAAATGCCTTTACCGCCGCGACAAGGCCAACATGCCCGGGTCGATGCGCGAAGTACAGAACGCCGAGGAAGAAGGCGTCGAATTCGTCTGGCTGTCCGCACCCAAGGGCTTTACCGGCGGCGTTGATGTGCAAGGCGTAATGGTGCAGAAAATGCGCCTGGGTCCGCCGGATGCGACTGGCCGTCAAACCCCCGAATTGATCGAAGGGGCCGATTATGTAGAACCCGCCGACTTGGTCGTGCAGGCCTTGGGGTTTGAACCCGAGTCCATTCCGTCGCTGTGGGGTGTCCCAGAATTGGCCGTGACCCGGTGGGGCACCATCAAGGCAGATTTCCGCAGCCACGCGACAAATCTGCCCGGCGTCTATGCGGTTGGTGATATTGTGCGTGGGGCCAGCCTTGTGGTCTGGGCGATCCGCGATGGCCGCGAGGCTGCCGAAGCGATGCTGGCTTACCTTGCCCAGCCCGTCACCGTGGCGGCAGAATAGCACGTTAAGGGAGTAGATGTGTTGAAAACAGTCTTGCTCATGGCCGCGCTGTTGTTGGCGGCCCCAGCCCATGCGGGAACCTATACCCCGCCCGAAGGCTGCACGATGTTCATGACCGTGCAATCGCGGGCCTGCCGGGTGTCGAACTACTACACCTGTGCCGCCGATACCCCCGGTGATCAATGGCGAGCCGATTTTGATCAGGAAGGCATCTACTTTCAATCGCGCATCAACTCTGAATCTGAATGGATCGAAAGCTACGATCTGCCTACAGGCGTGGTGCAGCGGCTTGCACCGGGGGCGGCTGATCCTGCGTCCTTTTCGGAACTGCTGTCGTCGGGCACCGATACTTTTGACTTCGGCCTGATCCGCGACAATGGCGAAGACACCAAGGTCACAGGCTTTGATCGGCTGACCGGGAAAACCTGGGTGATCGACGGTGTTACCCTGTCGGAAACAGAGTTTGAATTTACCGAAACCGATCTGGCCGGCACAGTCCTGCGGCAGTCGAACGGCAACGAATACATCAACCCCGAACAGCGGTTGTTTTTTTCTGGCCCTTCCAACTGGAACGGCGGCGATGGCGAATTCTTGCCGATGGATGGCAGCCCCATGCAGTTCATCAACCCCGGCGAGCCGGGGTTTGGCGCGACCCAGCCGATTTTCGATTGTGATGCGATCCTGTCGCAGTCGGAAGGAAACAGGGTGATCCATGTCCGGTACTGAGCCCCGCCAAGGCGGCTGTCTATGTGGCGCCGTTCGCTATGTGGTGGCAGAGGTGCCGCATCACATGCACGCCTGTCATTGCAGCATGTGTCGCCGAATTTCAGGCTCTGCCACCCTCAGCGTTGAGGTGCCGCAAGCGGCTATTCAGATCGAGGGGCAGGAGAACGTCATCTCTTACGCCTCGTCGGATTGGGCCACGCGCGCGTTCTGCGGGCGCTGCGGGTCGGGTCTGTGGTATCGGCTGGCCGAAACCTATGCGGCGGACGCACCATACATTCTGTCCGCAGGAACCTTGGATGACCCGAGCGGTCTCGTCCTTGCCAAGGAAATCTATATCGATTGCAAACCGGATGGCTACACCTTTTCAGGCGGCCATCCACGACTGACCGGGGCCGAGTTCGAGGCCACGCTGAACGCCAATTCCGAGGAGTGAGCCATGACAACTTATGATGAAGCTTGGGTGCGCGCCGAAGAAACCAAGCGCGCGTGGATGGACGCCAACAGCCTTTACAAGACCGAGGATGAACATTCATCCTGCGGCGTCGGTCTGGTGGTGGCGATTTCGGGCAAGCCAAGCCGCAAGGTGGTGGAAAGCGGTATCAACGCGCTGAAGGCGATCTGGCACCGTGGGGCTGTCGATGCCGATGGCAAGACCGGCGATGGCGCGGGCATTCACGTGCAAATCCCGGCGCGGTTCTTTTATGACCAGATCCGCCGCACCGGGCATGAGCCTGACATGGCCAAGCTGATTGCTGTGGGGCAAGTCTTTCTGCCGCGCACCGATTTTGGCGCGCAGGAACGCTGCCGGACCATCGTGGAATCCGAAGTGCTGCGGATGGGTCACTATATCTATGGCTGGCGGCATGTACCGGTGGACACGTCTGTTCTTGGCGAAAAGGCGAATGCGACCCGCCCCGAGATTGAACAAATCCTGATCCGCAACGAAAAGGGCATCGACGCCGAAGCGTTCGAGCGTGAGCTTTACATCATCCGCCGCCGGATAGAGAAAGCCGCCTTGGCAGCCCAAATTCAAGGGCTGTACCTGTGCAGCCTGTCTTGCCGCAGCATCATCTACAAAGGCATGATGCTGGCCGAACAGGTTGCGGTCTTCTACCCTGACCTGATGGACGACAGGTTTGAGAGCGCCTTCGCGATTTACCACCAGCGCTACAGCACCAATACCTTCCCGCAGTGGTGGCTGGCCCAACCCTTCCGCATGCTGGCCCACAACGGAGAGATCAACACGCTGAAAGGCAACGTCAATTGGATGCGCAGCCACGAAATTCGCATGGCCTCCAACAACTTTGGCGAAGCTGCCGACGATATCAAACCCATCATCCCGTCAGGCACGTCTGACTCTGGCGCGCTGGATGCGGTGTTTGAGGTTTTGGTGCGGTCAGGCCGCACCGCGCCCATGGCAAAAACCATGCTGGTGCCCGAAGCTTGGTCGAAGGCCACCACCGATATGCCCAAGGCTTGGGCCGACATGTACGCCTATTGCAATGCGGTGATGGAACCCTGGGATGGCCCGGCGGCGTTGGCGATGACGGATGGTCGTTGGGTCTGCGGGGGCTTGGATCGTAACGGCCTGCGCCCAATGCGCTATGTCGTGACGGGCGACGGGATGCTGATTGCCGGGTCCGAGGCGGGCATGGTGCCGGTAGATGAGACCACGATCCGCGAAAAGGGCGCGCTTGGGCCGGGGCAGATGATTGCCGTCGATATGGTTGAAGGGAAACTCTACCACGACACTGCGATGAAGGACCGTCTGGCCGGGGCGCAGCCATACGGTGAGTGGATTGAGAAAGTCGTCGATCTGAACACCCTGTTGCGCGACGTGCCGGAAACGGCGATGTTCGCGGGCACCGACCTGCGCTGCCGCCAGATTGCGGCGGGGTATACGGTAGAGGAGTTGGAACAGGTGCTGGCCCCGATGGCCGAGGATGGCAAGGAAATGATCGCCTCGATGGGCGATGATACCCCTGCTGCAGTGCTGTCATCCGTGTACCGCCCGCTGTCGCATTTCTTCCGGCAGAATTTCAGTCAGGTGACAAACCCGCCAATCGACAGCCTTCGCGAAGGCCGGGTGATGAGCCTGAAAACCCGCTTTGGCAACCTGCGCAATGTGCTGGACGAAAACTCCAGTCAGACCGAGATACTGGTCCTGGAAAGCCCGTTTATCGCCAACGCCGAGTTTGCGGTGATGGTTGAGAAATTCGGGGCACAGGTGGCGTTCATCGACTGCACTTTTCCAGTTGCGTCCAGCCTTGACGACCTGCGCGTGGGGCTGGAACGCATCCGCGCCGAGGCAGAAGATGCCGTGCGGTCGGGTGCCGGGCAGTTGGTGCTGACCGATGAACATCAGGGCACCGACCGTGTCCCGATGCCAATGATCCTTGCCACTTCTGCCGTGCATAGCTGGCTTACGCGTAAGGGACTGCGCACCTTCTGTTCGGTCAACGTGCGATCGGCAGAATGTATAGACCCCCACTACTTCGCGGTGCTGATCGGCTGTGGCGCGACCACCGTGAACGCCTATCTGGCACAGGACAGCATCGCCGACCGCATCAACCGGGGGCTGATCGACGGCAGCCTGACCGACGCAATGCGGCGCTATCGTGACGCCATCGACGCAGGCTTGCTGAAGATCATGTCGAAGATGGGGATTTCGGTCGTCAGCAGCTATCGCGGTGGTCTGAACTTTGAAGCCGTGGGTCTGTCACGCGCCATGGTGGCCGAGTATTTCCCTGGTATGCAGTCGCGGATTTCCGGTATCGGCTTGACCGGGATTGAACAGAAGCTGGAGGAAGTCCACGCCAAAGGCTGGCGCGGCGGGGCCGATGTGCTGCCGATTGGCGGCTTCTACAAGGCGCGGCGGTCGGGCGAAAAGCACGCGTGGGAAGCACAGACGATGCACATGCTGCAATCGGCCTGTGACCGCGCCAGCTATGATATTTGGAAGCAGTATTCCGCCGCGATGCGGGCGAACCCGCCGATCCACATTCGGGATCTACTGGACATCAAAGCCCTGGGGAAAGCCGTTCCAATTGAAGAGGTGGAAAGCATCACCTCTATCCGCAAACGGTTTGTGACCCCGGGCATGTCCTTGGGCGCACTTGGGCCAGAGGCGCACAAGACGCTGAATGTCGCGATGAACCGGATTGGCGCAAAGTCGGACAGTGGCGAAGGCGGCGAAGACCCTGCGCATTTCCTGCCCGAGGCAAACGGCGACAACCCGTCTGCCAAGATCAAGCAGGTGGCATCAGGGCGCTTTGGGGTGACGGCCGAATATCTGAACGCCTGTGAGGAACTGGAGATCAAGGTCGCCCAAGGGG
>JANNNF010000457.1:0-6295 GCA_031398405.1 Rhodobacterales bacterium
CCGGGTCTGACCGACCTGACCTATGGCCAGTTGATGACCGAGGAAGACTTCCTCGACGCACAGGACCAGTATGGCGCCGACGCTTTCACCGCCAACATCGGCGCGGAAGCCATCCGCGAAATGCTGGCGGCGATCGATCTGGAGACGACGGCCGAACAGTTGCGCGCTGACCTCAAAGAGGCGACGGGCGAGTTGAAGCCGAAGAAGATCATCAAGCGGCTGAAAATCGTCGAGAGCTTCCTTGAATCCGGCAACCGCCCGGAATGGATGATCCTGACCGTTCTGCCGGTGATCCCGCCGGAACTGCGCCCCTTGGTGCCGCTGGATGGTGGCCGTTTTGCGACCTCTGACCTGAACGACCTGTACCGCCGGGTGATCAACCGCAACAACCGCCTGAAGCGGCTGATCGAATTGCGTGCGCCCGATATCATCGTGCGCAACGAAAAGCGCATGTTGCAAGAAGCCGTCGATGCGCTGTTTGACAACGGCCGTCGTGGCCGCGTCATCACCGGCACCAACAAGCGCCCGTTGAAATCGCTGTCTGATATGCTGAAGGGTAAGCAAGGCCGCTTCCGTCAGAACCTGCTCGGCAAGCGCGTCGACTTCTCGGGTCGTTCGGTGATCGTGACCGGCCCGGAACTCAAGCTGCACCAGTGTGGACTGCCGAAAAAGATGGCGCTGGAGCTGTTCAAGCCGTTCATCTACTCGCGGCTGGAGGCCAAGGGGCTTTCCAGCACCGTGAAGCAGGCGAAAAAGCTGGTGGAAAAGGAACGTCCCGAGGTTTGGGATATCCTCGATGAAGTGATCCGCGAACACCCCGTGCTGCTGAACCGTGCGCCGACCCTGCACCGTCTGGGCATTCAGGCGTTCGAGCCCATCCTGATCGAGGGTAAGGCTATCCAGCTGCACCCGCTGGTTTGTTCCGCCTTCAATGCCGACTTTGACGGCGACCAGATGGCTGTGCACGTGCCGCTTTCGTTGGAAGCCCAGCTGGAAGCCCGCGTGTTGATGATGTCCACCAACAACGTGCTGTCGCCTGCCAACGGGGCGCCGATTATTGTGCCATCGCAGGATATGGTGTTGGGTCTGTACTACACCACCATGGAACGTAAGGGCATGGTTGGTGAAGGCATGGCCTTTGCGGATGTCGACGAGGTGGAACACGCCCTGGCGGCCGGTGCGGTGCACCTGCATGCCAAGATCCGCGCGCGGATCAAGCAGATCGACGAGACTGGCAACGAAGTGTGGAAGCGCTTTGAAACCACGCCCGGCCGTCTGCGTCTGGGCAACCTTCTGCCGCTGAACACCAAGGCACCGTTCGATCTGGTGAACCGCCTGCTGCGGAAAAAAGACGTGCAGAACGTCATCGACACCGTCTACCGCTACTGCGGCCAGAAAGAGTCGGTCATTTTCTGCGACCAGATCATGACCATGGGCTTCCGCGAAGCCTTCCGTGCCGGCATTTCCTTCGGCAAGGACGACATGCTGATCCCCGACACCAAATGGACGGTCGTGAACGAAGTTCGCGATCAGGTGAAGGAATTCGAGCAGCAGTACATGGACGGCCTGATCACTCAGGGTGAAAAGTACAACAAGGTGGTCGATGCCTGGTCCAAGTGTTCGGACAAGGTGGCGGGCGACATGATGGCGTCGATCTCGGCTGTTCATTACACTGATGCGGGCGCAGAAATGGAACCGAACTCGGTTTACATGATGTCCCACTCGGGGGCGCGGGGTTCGCCCGCGCAGATGAAGCAATTGGGCGGCATGCGCGGCCTGATGGCCAAGCCGAACGGCGAAATCATCGAGACGCCGATCATCTCGAACTTCAAGGAAGGTCTGACCGTTCTTGAGTACTTCAACTCGACCCACGGGGCGCGCAAGGGCCTTGCGGACACCGCATTGAAGACGGCGAACTCGGGCTATCTGACGCGGCGTCTGGTCGACGTGGCACAAGATTGCATCGTGCGCAGCCATGATTGTGGCACCGATCGTGCCATCACCGCAGAAGCTGCGGTGAACGATGGTGAAGTTGTGCAAACGCTGGCCGACCGTGTGTTGGGCCGGGTTGCGGCGGATGACGTTCTGGTCCCGGGCACCGATGAGGTGATCGTGGGCGCAGGCGAGTTGATCGACGAGCGTCGGGCTGATCTGATTGATCAGGCAGGCGTCGCCGTGATGCGTATCCGCAGCCCACTGACCTGTGAGGCCGAGGAAGGCGTTTGTGCGATGTGCTATGGTCGCGACCTTGCACGTGGCACGCTGGTGAACCAAGGCGAGGCTGTCGGCATCATTGCCGCGCAGTCGATTGGTGAACCCGGCACCCAGCTTACGATGCGGACGTTCCACATCGGCGGCATCGCGCAGGGTGGTCAGCAGTCGTTCCTTGAGGCAAGCCAAGAGGGCAAGATCGAGTTCCGCAATGCCAACCTTCTGACCGACGCCAATGGCGAGCAGATCGTGGTGGGCCGGAACATGGTTATCGCGATTGTGGACGAAAACCGTCAGGACCGTGCGGTACACAAGCTGTCTTACGGCGCGAAACTGCACGCGAAAGACGGGACTGCCGTCAAGCGCGGCACCAAGCTGTTCGAATGGGACCCCTACACTCTGCCGATCATTGCTGAAAAGGCCGGGGTTGCGCGGTTTGTTGATCTTGTGAACGGCATCTCGATCCGTGAGGACACCGATGATGCCACCGGTATGACACAGCGTATCGTGGCAGACTGGCGCTCGGCCCCCAAGGGCAGCGATCTGAAGCCTGAAGTCATCATCATGGACCCGGCAACGGGCGACCCCGTGCGCGGTGACAACGGCAACCCGATCAGCTACCAGATGTCGGTGGACGCGGTTCTTTCGGTGGAAGACGGTCAAGACATTCGCCCCGGCGATGTGGTGGCGCGTATTCCGCGTGAGGGCGCCAAGACCAAGGACATCACCGGTGGTCTGCCGCGTGTGGCTGAACTGTTTGAGGCCCGTCGTCCCAAGGACCACGCGATCATCGCGGAAACCGATGGCTACGTGCGCTTTGGCAAGGACTACAAGAACAAGCGCCGCATTACGGTTGAGCCCGTGGATGAGACGTTGCAAGCGGTTGAATACATGATCCCCAAGGGAAAGCACATTCCGGTTCAGGAAGGTGACTTCGTGCAGAAGGGCGACTACATCATGGATGGCAACCCGGCTCCGCATGATATTCTGCGAATTCTGGGGGTCGAAGCGCTGGCCAACTACATGATCGACGAAGTGCAGGATGTGTACCGTCTGCAAGGCGTTAAGATCAACGACAAGCATATCGAAGTGATCGTTCGGCAGATGCTGCAAAAGTTCGAGATCCTTGACAGCGGCGAGACGACGCTGCTGAAAGGCGAACACGTCGATAAGGCAGAACTGGACGAAAACAACGACAAGGCGAATGCTTTGGGGATGCGTCCTGCAACGGCTGAACCGATTCTTCTGGGGATCACAAAGGCCAGCTTGCAGACCCGCAGCTTCATCTCGGCAGCGTCGTTCCAGGAAACCACGCGGGTGCTGACCGAGGCTTCGGTTCAGGGCAAGCGCGACAAACTGGTCGGCCTGAAAGAGAACGTCATCGTTGGCCGTCTGATCCCGGCGGGTACTGGCGGAGCTACCAGCCGCGTCAAGAAAATCGCAGCCGACCGCGATATTACGGTGATCGAGGCTCGGCGGTCCGAGGCAGAACATGCCGCAGCTCTTGCAGCTCCGGTTGTAGTTGAGGCCCCGCGCGATACGGGCTTTGCCGACACGTTTGACAGCCGCGACTGATGCAGGCCTTCGGGCTTTAACGTTGAACCCCGCCCCCCGAAAGGAGGGCGGGGTTTTGCGTTTCGGCCTTTCGGTGCTGGGGCGGGCTGGCTAGGGTGCGCCGCAAGCGAGGAACCCGATGCAATTATCCGACAACGCGCGCGGCGCAGTTTTCATGACCGTCAGTATGGCGGCGTTTACTCTGAACGACACCGCTATGAAGGCGGCAACCCAGACCCTGCCGCTGTTCCAGGCAATTGCGCTGCGCGGTGTGTTGGCCGTACTGGGGCTATTGGCCTTGGGCGTCTTGCTGCGGGGATTAAGCTTACAAATTCCCCGCCGCGATATCGGGGTGATCGCCTTGCGGTCACTGGCCGAGGTTGGCGGCACCGTCTTGTTTCTGGCCGCGCTGGTGCATATGCCATTGGCGAATCTGTCGGCCATCTTGCAAGCCCTGCCACTGGCGGTGACGCTGGTGGCGGCGGTGGTTTTCCGCGAGCGCATCGGTTGGCGGCGGATGGTGGCAATCTGCATCGGGTTTTTGGGCGTGTTAATCATCATCCGCCCTGGCCCTGGTGGGTTTGATATGTGGTCGGTTATGGGGCTGGGGTCTGTGGCCTGCGTGGTAGTGCGCGATCTGGCGGCCCGCAGCCTGTCACGCGCTGTGCCGTCAATTACGGTGGCGTTGTGCGCGGGAGTTTCGGTCACGGTGATGGGGTTCATCGGGGCAAGTGTGCAGGGCTGGACGCCCGTTAGTGCATATGAAGCTGTCTTGATTCTTTGCGCGGCTGCCATGCTGACCTTTGGCTACACACTGTCCGTGATGGTAATGCGGGTAGGCGACATCGGGTTCGTGGCACCTTTCCGCTATTCCTCGCTGATTTGGGCGATCTTTCTAGGATGGGCGGCTTTTGGCGCGCTGCCGGATGGCTGGACTCTGGTTGGCGCAGCGTTGGTTGTCGCCACCGGGATTTTCACCTTGTGGCGAGAGAGAAAATTGCGAAAAACGGCCGTGCAGTGACAAGGGAATTGCATATCCGCGCCTGATTTCCGTCTTACGGTTCCGCCAAACGTGAAAGGCCGTGGTATGACTTTAGCGCAAACGCATAACCTGAGCCGCTTCCGCGTGGCCAGATTGGCCGCGATTTTTGTGGCTGAGTTGTTGGCAGTTGCAGTGGTCTACCAGTTCTTCGCCCAAATTGAATGTCATCTGACCGGATCACAAACCACCTGTGATTTCTTGCGCAGTCTGGTGGCGCGGGCCTTGGTGTTGGTTGCAGTGTCCGCAATTCTTATCCAGGCGCGTCCCGTGCTGTTTGCAGGGTTTATGCGGCATGCGGCGGGTCATTCTGCCCCGATTGCGCGAGTGGTGCATTTTGGCGGTGTGGCGTTGCTGCTGGTGCCGTTGATCATGGCGGGCGGCGGCGATCTGGGCGCGATCTTCGGTGCCGCCGTCTTTCCTTGGGTTGCTGGTGCCGGGCTGGCTTTGGTCGGTGGCTTGCTGTGGGCCGCCCCGTGGCAAGCGTGGGCGGCGGTTGTGGTGCAAGATCACTATGCGCTGTTGCCGATTTTGCTGGGGGCGGCTTTGGTGCCGGACCTCGCCGAATTGGCTTTGCCCCTTTGGGATTGGCAGGCGCTGACCACTGCAACGTTTATGGCGGTGGCCGGGTTTTTGCGACTGTTCTCAACGGCGGTCGAGGTTGCGCCAGTGGACTATGTCGTAGGGGTGGACGGTTTTCTTGTGCACATCGCTCGGCAATGTTCGGGGGTTGAAGGCTTCGCTTTGGTGACGGCATTTGTCGCACTTTACGCCTTCATCTTTCGCGGCGAAGTGCGGCAGCTGCGGTTCTGGCTGGTGATACTGCCTCTTGGGTTGCTGCTGAGTTGGATTTTGAACGTGGTTCGGATTGGCGCACTGGTGCTGATCGGGGCACATGTGTCGCCTGAACTGGCGGTCAATGGGTTTCATTCCTATGCCGGGTGGCTGTTCTTTATTGTGCTGGCGTTCGCTCTGATCTGGTTCGTGCGGATGGCGGGCTGGTTACACTATCGGGCCACCGAGCCGACACAGATACCGCTGCGACGTGATCCGGTGGCAGCCGCGATTGTGCCATTCGTGGTGTTCATGGTGGTCTCGACCTTCATTGCGGCAATCTTTCCGTCGCCTGGTCTGGGCTTTCCCTTGATCACAGTTGCGCTGATGGCGGTGACAGCGGTGTTTTGGCCAGTCTATCGCACGCTGAGTGGACGGCCGGATCTGGTCCCTGTCAGCGCAGGGGGTGTTGTGGGGGTTCTGTGGGTACTAACGGCCCCCTCCCCCGATCTGCTGCTGGAGACGGCAGTGGCGACGATGCCGACTATGGTCTTTGCGGTCTGGGCGGGGCTGCGAATACTGGGGACTGTTATTTTTGTACCTCTGGTCGAAGAGATGTTTTTTCGCGGCTATGTCCTGCGGCGGCTGGATGGCACCAATCTGTGGCAGCGCTCGGCGGCGGTACTGGTGTCATCGCTGGCCTTTGCAGCGCTACAC
>JANNNF010000532.1:0-30896 GCA_031398405.1 Rhodobacterales bacterium
TGTGGCCGAGCTGCAGCGCCTCGCGGAGGCTCAGCTCGAGCACCTTCTTGGCGCGCGGCGTGAACGGGATGTGGCCCGACGGGCTGGAGCCGCCCTGTCCGATGATCTCCTCGACCTGGCTGCGCACCGCCTCGAGCGAGATGCCGAGGGACTCGAGTGCCTTGGCGGCCACCCCTTCGCCCTCGTGGATCAGCCCGAGCAGGATGTGCTCGGTGCCCGCCCCCAGCCCGCCAGTCATCGTATCGCCACCCGCACCGGAATCGAGGGTGTCGTTGCCCGCAAGTCCAAACAGCTGGTTTGTGCCGATGTTGCCGAGGATGACGTTTGCCTGATCATTTCCGGTGGCATTGATGTTGGATCGCCCGGTCTGCACCAGCCGATCCACGTTGGCGGCGGCAAGCGTGTAGGTGAAGGCAGTGCGAACCTCATCCATGCCTTGGCTCGCGGCCTCAACGATTACATCGGTCAGGTTGTCCCAGACATAGACATCGTCTCCCGCGCCGCCGGTCATGCTGTCACTGTTTGCCCCGCCATCCAGCGTATCATTGCCGCCGTTGCCGGTTAGCGTGTCATTGGCAAAGCCGCCCGTCAGCAGGTTGGCTCCTGCGTTGCCGATCAGCATATCGGCATCAAAGCCGCCTGTTGCATTGATCGCGGCGGAACCGGTCAGCAGCAGCGTCTCAACCCCGCCCTTGATGGTCAGAGTAATCGACGACTCGATACGGTCTGCCCCGCCACCTGCCGCCTCGACAATAATGTCGCTCAGCTCATCAACCCGGTAGGTATCGTCGCCCAGACCGCCAACCATCGAATCCGCGCCCACCCCGCCATCCAGCGTGTCGTTGCCTGCATCCCCGGTCAGCGTGTCATTGCCCACCATTCCCTGCAGCAGGTTGGCAACCGTATTTCCGACAAGAGTGTTGGCCAGTTCATTGCCTTTGCCGTTGGTGGCCCCGGTGATCAGTGTCAGCTTTTCAAGGTTGGCCCCAAGGGTATAGTTTATGGCGGCCTGCACCCGGTCAATCCCCTCAGACGCCAGTTCCACCACCACATCACTTGCCACATCGATGATGAACACATCGTCGCCGGCCCCTCCTTCCATCCGGTCAATTCCGGCACCGCCATCCAGCGTGTCCGCGCCCGCACCGCCAAACAGCGTGTCATTGGCCACCAGCCCGGACAATATGTTGGCACCGGCATTGCCGGTGATGGTATTGGCCGAAGCGTTGCCCGTGCCGCTGACGCCCCCGGTCAAGTTCAAAATCTCGACGTTGATGGAGAGGGTGTGGTTAACACTGCTTTGCACCGTGTCGGTGCCCTGACCTGTCACTTCGGTGATCACATCGGTCAGCGAGTCGACAAAGAACACATCGTTGCCGTCGCCTCCCGCCAGTGAATCGTTGCCCGTCCCGCCGTCCAGCGTGTCACTCCCCGCGTTGCCGACCAGAGTGTCATTGTTGCTGCCGCCATATAGGCGGTTTGCCCCGATATTGCCATTCAACAGGTTCGCCTCACCGTTGCCGGTGCCGTCAATCGCGACGGTACCGGTCAGGGTCAGGTTTTCGACGTTCGACCCGATCGTGTAGGCCGAAAGACCCGACAGGACTGTATCAAGACCGCCACCTGCGCTTTCGAACACCACATCTGTGGCCACGTCGATGGTGTAGGTGTCGTCCCCCAAACCGCCGACCAGGCTGTCATTCCCGCTACCGCCGGTCAGGCTGTCATTGCCGGACCCACCGAACAGGCTGTCATTGCCGTCCCCGCCGAAGAGCCCGTTTGCAGCCTCATTGCCGATGATGATGTTGGCCTGCGTGTTGCCGGTCCCGGCGGCTGCGGCAACCCCGTTCAGGGTCAGATTTTCGATGTTCAGGCCCAAGGTATAGGTCACAGCCGACATCACAATGTCAGTGCCTTCATTCGCGGCTTCCGTGATCACATCGACCGCCGTATCCAGCAGATAAGTATCGTTGCCAAGACCGCCGAACAGGCTGTCGTTGCCGGAGCCACCATCCAGAGTGTCATTGCCCGCGCCGCCATACAACGTGTCCAGCCCTGCCACGCCGAACAACGCGTTGTTGCCACTTGATCCGTACAGCGTGTTGGCGCTGCCATTGCCGGTGCCACTGACAATGCCGGTGCCGCTCATCACCAGCACCTCGACGTTGGTGGCCAGTGTAATGGCCAAGGCGGTGTAGACCGTGTCGGTGCCTTCGGCCGAGTCCTCGGTCACCACGTCGCTGGCCTCGCCGAGATAGTAGGCGTCGTCGCCGGTGCCGCCCTGCATCTGGTCAAAGCCACCGCCGCCGTCCAGCGTGTCATTGCCCGCGCCCCCGATCAGCGTGTCATTGCCGCCAAGACCTGAAAGCCGGTTCGCCCCGGTATTTCCGCGCATCAGGTTCGCATCATCCCGGCCAGTGCCGTCGATGTTTGCGGTTCCGGTCAGGGTCAGGTTCTCGACGTTCCCCGCCAGTTGCAGCGTGATGCTGGACTGCACACGGTCGATCCCTTCGCCGGTAAACTCTACCGTTTTGTCACCGATGGCGTTGACGGTATAGACATCGTCGCCCGCCCCACCCGCCATAGAATCGTCGCCATCGCCGCCGTTCAGGTCGTCATTGCCCGCCCCCGCCGTGATGGTGTCATTGCCATCCAGCCCGCTGATCAAATTGGCCCCGCTATTGCCGATGATCACGTTGCCAAAGGCGCTGCCGGTGCCGTTGATCGCGGCTGATCCGGTCAGGGTCAGATTTTCAACAAAAGTTCCAAGGGTCTGCGTGATCGACGCTTGCACAGTGTCAAGCCCGCCATCGCTGACTTCAACCACCACATCGCCGGTGGCATCCACCACATAGACATCGCTGTCTTCGCCGCCGGTCATGCTGTCATTGCCCGTGCCGCCGTCCAGCGTGTCGCTGCCGCCAAGCCCGCTCAGGGTGTCGTTGCCATCGCCGCCATACAACGTGTTGTTGCCCCGGCTGGAGGTCGAGGCAAACTCCCCGGAATTGCCAGTCAGCACGTTGTTCAGCGTGTTGCCAACCAAGCCTACGTTCAGCGAGGTTGTCAGCGTCATGTTTTCAATGCCCGCCGCCGCGGTGTAGCCCACAGAGGTCAGCACCGAATCGGTGCCGCCACCACCTGTCACCTCATCCGTCACATCATTGACGGAATCGATCCGATACAGGTCATTGCCCGCCCCGCCGATCAGAGTATCGGTGCCGGTGCCGCCATAAAGTGTATCGTCGCCAGCCCCGCCAGAAAGGATGCGGTCATAGCTGTCGCCCGTCATCAGATCGTTAAAGCTGGACCCGATCACATTCTCGATCCCACGGATGGAATCGTTTTGCGCATCGCCCCCGGTGTAGATCTTCAGCGCAAGGTCGATCTGCACAGCAGCAGTCGAACTGGCATAGGTCAGAACGTCGATCCCGTCGCCGCCCTCGATACTATCCTCGCCCGCATCTCCGTAAATCAGGTCGTTGCCCAATTCGCCATAGATGGAATCGTTGCCCGTGCCGCCCGCAAGCACGTCATTGCCATCAGCGGCAATCAGCAGGTTGTCGGCCGAGTTGCCGGTGATGGTGTCGCCAAACGCCGATCCCATCACTTCTTCAACAGCGCTGATCACATCGCCTGCCGCTTCGCCAGCGGTGCCGGTGCCCGCAGCCAGGTTTACCGCGATGCCGGCCGCAGCCTGCGAATAATCGATCATGTCGATATCATCGCCGCCGTTCAGCGTGTCGGCCCCCAGCCCGCCGGTCAGGGTATCAGCGTCCACACCGGCCTGAATGTTGTCATTGCCAGCCCCCCCGAACAGGACGTTGACGACACCGCTGCCGGTGATCGTATCGTTGAACGCCGACCCGATGATGTTTTCAACACCGCTCAGCACATCCGCCGCCGCATCGCCTCCTAGGCCTGCACCCGTCGTCAGGTTGACAGAAATCCCCGCCGTTGACGCGGCATAGATAACAAGATCCCGGCCAAGCGAGCCATCAATTGTATCCGCCCCAGCCCCGCCGATGACCGTATCGTTGCCCGCGTCGACAAAGATGTAGTCCGCACCCGCGCCGCCCGTGATCAGGTTTTCGTAGACGCTGCCGTACAACGTGTCGCTAAAGGCTGACCCGATGACATTTTCGAAGTTGGACAGCACATCATCCGTCCCCTCGGCTCCGGACACGACCTGGGTTTCCAGGTTGACGTCAACCGCCCCCGTGGCAGCCGCATAAGTGATAGTGTCGGTGCCGTCTCCACCGTCCAGACTGTCCGCACCCGCGCCGCCATCCAGCAGATCGTCGCCGTCATGGCCCGACAGGCTGTCATTGCCAATCCCGCCGCTCAGGGTGTTGTCGGTACTGTTGCCCGCCAGCGTATCGTTGAAGGCCGAACCAGTCAGGTTCTCGACGGTGGTCAGCAGGTCGCCCGTGGCATCGCCCGCCGTGCCGGTGCCGGCCAAAAGGCTGACGCTGACGCCCGCACTCGCGCTTGCATAGCTTGCCGTGTCAATGCCATCGCCGCCGGTCAGGCTGTCAGCCCCTGCAGCGCCGATAAGCACATCATTGCCAAGCCCGCCCAGCACTACATCATTGCCCGCGCCCCCCGTCAGCACGTTATCGCCCGCGTTGCCGGTGAGGGTGTCATCAAGGGCGGACCCAGTGAGGTTCTCGATTGTGGTCAGAACATCGCCAGCTGCGTCGCCGCCAGCGACTGCCCCGGTTTCAAGGTTGACGCTGACGCCTGCGGTAGACCCTGCATAGCTTGCCGTATCGATGGAGTCGCCGCCGGTCAGAACATCCGCCCCGGCCCCGCCAGTCAGAACGTCATTGCCCGCCCCGCCCGACAGGGTGTTGTCGCCAGTTCCGCCCGTCAATGTGTCGTTGAAAGCAGAACCCGTTACGGCCTCAATCGCCACCAGCACATCACCCGCAGCGTCGCCGCCCGACACCACACCTGTTTCCAGGTTGATGCTGACGCCTGCGGTTGCGGCTGTGTAACTGATGGTATCAATCCCAGCGCCGCCATCCAACCGGTCGGACCCCAGCCCGCCCAACAGCGTGTCATCGCCAAGCCCACCATACAGCGAGTCATTCCCCGCCCCGCCGCTCAGCAGGTTCGCGCCGGTACCCCCGGTCAGCGTGTCGTTAAAGCCGGACCCCGTGACGTCTTCAATCGCCACCAGCACGTCGCCCGCAGCGTCGCCGCCCGATACGACCCCCGTCTCAAGGTTGATGTTTACCGCAACCGTGGACCCGACATAGGTGATGGTGTCGATCCCGTCGCCGCCATCCATCCGGTCTGCGCCGGCTCCTCCGTTCAGCAGATCGTCGCCAATCCCGCCATAAAGTGAGTCAACCCCCACACCGCCCGAAAGCTGGTTGTCTCCGGTGCTGCCGGTCAGCGTATCATTCAGGCCAGACCCGATCAGGTTTTCGACCGCGATCAGCACATCGCCCGCAGCGTCGCCCCCGGTGCCTGCACCCGTTGCAAGGTTGACGTTTACCCCCACGGTCGATCCGCTGTAGGTTGCAGTATCAACGCCATCGCCGCCATCCAGCCTGTCGTTGCCCGTGCCGCCATCCAGGCTGTCGTCGCCCAGCCCGCCTTGCAACGTATCCGCGCCGCCCGCACCAATCAGGGTGTCATTCCCGGCCAGTCCGTCGAGCAGATCGGCGTTTGCGGCACTGGTAAGGGTGTCATTGCCTGTGGTGCCGGTGATCGTGGCCATTCTGGTTTCTGCCCTTTTCAGCCCAAGGCCGTGACGGCCTGGATTGGTTATAGATTGGCGTCTGGTGATAAAGGGGGATTCTGGCGTCAATACGGCAAAGCTGAGCACAGATCGTGGTAAGGGGAACGCCAGCCACTGCCGGCCTTGCCTGACAATTTCAACGAAAAGCTGCGCCCTGCCACGGTTGGGGGGGCGGGGAAGATCCTGCGTGGTGGATGTGGCCGGGGGCAGCACGGTCGACCTTTCGGCCATACGGACCCCGTGATCACATGATCTGAAGCCACCGAACCGTCACTTCCGATCTTGAACCTGACCATCACCAAGCCCTTGGCGGGGGCGGATTGGCGAACGGTGCCGCGTGTGTGTTTCAGCATCACGCGGTCATGGCTTCCCGCCGTGGCCTTTGGAGGGAGGGGTCGGGCAGGACCGGGGACCGAGAATCACGTCACTGCCCGTAAAAGACATGGTGTAAAAGCCCCGCATGATTAATGCCTTGGTGTAAATGTCTGATGACGTCAGTTTGCCCGACCATTACCCGACGTGCTGTTCCCCAAGGAACCGGGGCGTTGGCACAGTTGCACGACGCGGATGGGCGCATTAGGCTTGGATCATCTTCTGGCAAGGCGGCGAAACCCTGATGGCGCAAGCCCAATGATCCCTCACCCTGACAAGCGCACACTGGCCCTCTGGCGGTCCTTCGCGATGTTTGACGGGCTTGAGGATGCGACCCTTGCCTGCATTGCCGGGGCTGCGATGCCGCGCGAGTGGCCTGCCGGAACAATGCTGTTCCAACGTGGCGATGCGGGCGATTATCTGGTGGCGATCCGCACTGGCCGGGTGCGCCTGTCCATTGGGTCGGCGCAAGGGCGTGAGCTGATCTTGCGCCATGCAAACCCCGGCGATCTATTGGGCGAACTGGCGCTGTTCGACGCGGCTCCCCGCTCTGCGGATGCCACAGCAGCAGTGGCTACCAGTGGCTATGTGCTGCACCGGGCAGGGTTTCTGGCGGTCGCGGACGCAGCCCCTGCGCTGATGCAATCTGTCACGCGCTATCTGTGCACCCGCCTGCGCGAAACCACCGATCAGATGGAGGGGATCGCCCTTTATCCGCTGGAGGCCCGGTTGGCCCGGTTCTTTCTGTTCACCTTGCGGCAGGTCCATGGGGCGGATATACCGCCCGACCCCAGCCTGCGGCTGGATATCACCCAGTCTGAAATGGCTGCCGTTCTGGGTGCCAGCCGCCCAAAGGTGAACCGCGCCTTGCACGCCTTGCGGGATGCAGGGGCTGTGGTGCGGCAGGGCGATGTGCTGCTCTGCCGGGTGGACAGCCTGTTGCGCCTGTCAGAACCCGAGGCCGAATGATCAACCTGCGCCCTGTGCGGTTGTGGTTGCAAGGTGCCGTTGCGGGGCTGACGCTGTTGCTGGCGGCGGTGATTTGGGTGTCCCCTGCATGGCTGGTGCTGGCGCAGGATCAGGTGTTTGACCGGGTGCTTGGGGCCATGCCCCTGACGGCGGACCCGTTACTGCGGGTGGTTGATATCGGCGCGGTCGATGAGCGGGGGCAGCCGTGGAGCAGGGCCGCCACCGCCCGTCTGGTGCAGCGCATCGCCAAGGGCAAACCCGCCGCCATCGGGTTCGACATCCTATTCGCGGGCGATTGTGACGGGGGGCCCGCGACCTCGGCCTTGGCTTTGGGGTTGCATATGGCACCAACCATTTTGGGATTTCTTATAAGTGATGTCAGTACTCTGCCACCCACTCCTAATCCAAATTCTGAACTTTCGCCACCGCAGCCTTGGGATGCCCCGGGGGCTGAAGCAGCCTGCCCGGTTCTAGCCCGCGCCAGTCAGGCCGCAGCGTCCATGTCGCTGGTGGGGGATGCCGATGCCTTGATCCGCCGGGTGCCGGCAGTCGTGCGGGTGGCGGGACGGCTGTACCCCACGCTTGGCTTGCGGTTGGTGCAATTTGTGCGGCCCGATCTGCCCGCCCCGGTGCTGGACCGTTTGGGTCAGGCGCGTTTCATCCCCACACCACAGACAGTGTGGGATCAGCGCACTGTTTCCGCCGTTAATCTGCTGACGGGTGTTGTGCCCGGCGATACCTTCAAGGGCAGCATCGTTCTGGTCGGCTCCAGCCTGCCCAGCCGGGGTGGTTTGCGCGCGACCCATAGCAGCCCGGTGCATCCATCGGTGCAAATCCATGCCGACTTGGTGCAAGGCCTGCTGACCGGGCCTTTGCCCTATCGCCCGGCCAATGCGCCCTTGTCGGAGGCGGGGTTTGTGCTGCTGGCAGGGGGAATGGTGCTGATCTTGCTGCGGGTGCTGACGGCGGTGCCGATGCTGTCGGTCATGCTGGGGATCGCGGCGCTTTGGGCCGCGATGGCCCTGTTGTTGGCGCAGACCAGCCGACTGCTGATCGACCCGGCCTTTCCGGCCATGGCCGCGCTGGCGGTCGCCTTATTGGCGCTGATCGGGCAGGCGGCGGCTAGTGCGCGGGCCGAAGCCGCCTTGCGCGCCCGCATGGCGCAGGTGCTGCCTGCCGCGGTGGTCGCGCGCATTGCGGCCAGCCCGGGCTTGCTGCGGCTGAAGGGGGAACAGCGGGTGATCACCGCACTTTTCACCGATATCGAAGGCTTCAGCACCACCACCCACCAGATGCCCCCTGAGGCGTTGGTAGCCCTGCTGGACCGCTATTTCACCCTGATCACCGCGATTGCCCTGCGCCATGGCGGCATGATTGACAAGATCGTGGGTGACGGTTTGCTGGCCTTGTTCAACGCGCCCTTGGACCAACCGGGGCATGTGGATGCGGCCCTTGCCTGTGCAGCCGAGATGCTGGCTGCGACCGAGGCGTTGCGGCTCGCCCCTGATCTGGGCGGCCCGCTGGGGCGTACCCGGATCGGGGTGGAATCTGGCCCCGCTATCTTGGGTGATGTGGGGTCGGGGGCGCGCATCGACTATACCGCGCATGGCGATGCTGTGAACCTTGCGGCCCGGTTGCAATCGGCCAACAAGACGCTCGGTACCGCAATCTGCGTCGGGCCAGGCGCTGCGGCACAGGCAACGGTGGCGCTGCGCCCGTTGGGCGAGGTGGATATTCGCAGCTTTGGGGTACTGAACCTGTTTACGTTGGCCTAAAGCCCGACGCTGGCAAAGGCCGCCTTGATCCGGGCGGGGGCCCATTTTACCACCTCGCGCGGCGCGGCACCTTTCAGCCGCACCTCTACCCCGTCGCCCGCGCCAAGGGTGCGGGTAGACCCAAGCGCGCGGACACTGACAGTTCCCCGGTCCACGAACACCGCAAACACCCCCTTGCTGGGGCCTGCGAAAAACCGGGTGCCGCGCACGCCGATCTGGGCAAAGGCGGTGCGAATGGTCAGGTCAAGAGGAGGCAGATCCTCGGGGCGATCAAACGCCATCGCCCCGCCAAGGGTGATTACTCCGCCAATGTCGGCGACGAATTGGTCAATTTCTACTTCGCTTTGCGGGCCAAGGTTGATTTGCGTCGCGGTGTTCAGCATCAGTTCGGCAAAGCCGTCGTCCTCGGTGCGCACGATATCCCGCTCAAACAACTGCGCATTGGGGGTCAGGGCGCGGATCACTCCGCCCTGTTGCAAGGTACTTGTGCCGCGCGCCCGCACCGACACACCGATCTGCGCAGCCGCAAACCCCGGACCTGCGAAGGCCGTGGCAAGGGGCAAAGAGGCAATCAAAGTGCGGCGGGTCAGCATAACGGGCACCGATCTCTGGATGCTCCATCAACGCCCATTCCGGCAGGTCTGTCAATTAACCCGATGCGCAGTTAGCCAGGCATCGATGATGGCCCGGTGGCGCGCGCCGTCAAAGCTGGCGAAATGCCCACCATGTACCACCCGCACCGGCAAGTCGCGCAAGCGACGCATTGACGAGACGTAATCCGCTGCATCGGAATGGTAGGTATCCTCGATCAGCGGCCCATCATAGGTGATGTCGCCGGAAAACAAGATGCCGGTCGCCTCCTCCCACAGCGCAATGCCGCCCGGGGAATGGCCGGGGGTGTGGATCACCTTAAAATGCCGGTCGCCAAGGTCGATGATATCGCGGTCGTGCAGCAGGCGGGTGGCAGGGGCCGACTGGACGGCATAGGTCGCGGATTGATAGGGGGCGGGCGGCATCTGGGTGAAGATATCGTCGGTGGCATAGGGTTCGGCCAAGGTATTCTCTCGGGTCGGGTGGGCCAGCAGGTCGGCCTCGGCGGCATGGCACAACCGGCAGGGGAATTCGTGGTGGCTGCCGATGTGATCAAAATGGGTGTGGCTCGCCACCGCATCCAAGGGTCGTTCCGTGACCAGCGGCACCCATTCGCGCAAGCTGACCACGCCCATGCCGCTGTCCACCAGCATATCACGGTCGCGTCCCCGCACGTGCCAGACGTTGCAGCGGTAGAACTCGAGGATATGCGGTTCGTCGATCCATGTCACGCCATCAGACAGCGTGCGCTGGCGATACCAGTTCTGGGGCAGGGCGCGGGTCATGCGGGCAACACTGTGGGGGCGGTGGCGAACAGGTCTGCCACGGTGCCGATTTCTGGGTGGCCCGTCGCGGGCAGATGGGCGGTCAGCCGCAGGTCAGGGGCAGACAGGGGGGCAAAAAGACCGCGATGATGGGTGCCAAAGAACGCAGCCTCTATCAACGTCGCGGGCCCAAGCGCCAGATCGCCGGACAATCCCACGTTTTCCGGTCTGAGGCACAGGGTTTGCGGGCCTGCCGCCGTCCCTCGCACAGCAAAGGGCCCCATGGCCGTATCAATGCCATTGGCGTTCGGGGTGGCGGGGATCAGGTTGATCTCGCCCATGAAGCTGGCGGAAAACAGGGTGGCGGGGCGCAGATACACCTGCTGCGGGGGGCCCACGTCCTCTATCCGCCCGACATTCATCACCACGATCCGGTCGGCAATTGCCATGGCTTCCTCCTGATCATGGGTCACATGCACAAAGGTGGTGCCCACCCGGCGCTGGATGGCCTTCAGTTCTTCCTGCATCTGGCGGCGCAGTTTCATATCCAGGGCGCCCAGCGGTTCGTCCAGCAGCAGCACCGCCGGGTCGACCGCCAGCGCGCGCGCCAAGGCCACGCGCTGGCGTTGACCGCCCGACAATTCATGCGGGCGGGCGGCGGCTTTTGCGCCAAGACCAACCATGTCCAGCATGTCCATTGCCTTGGCGTTGCGCGTGGCCCTTGACTGCCCCCGCATCCGCAGCCCGAACCCCACATTGTCCAGCAGCGACATATGCGGGAACAACGCATAGTCCTGAAACATCGTCGTGGTGGGCCGGTCCTTGGGCGACACCTGTGTCATGTCCTGCCCGTTGATCCAGACTGTCCCCGCCACTGGCTGCACAAAGCCGCCAAGGATGGACAGCAGGGTGGTCTTGCCGCAGCCCGACGGGCCCAAAAGCACAATGAACTCGCCCGCCGCAATGGTCAGGTCGATCCCGGTCAGCGCAGGGTGGCTGCCAAAGCGGTGGCTGACCCCGCGAATGTCCACGCCCGCCGTCATGCCTTGACCTTTCGCAACACGAAGATCTCCATCGCCACCACCCCCACAACGGACACCAGAAACACCAAAGATCCGATGGCATTGGTGGCGGGCGACAGGCCCGAGCGCAACATCGACCAGATTTCCACCGGCAACGTCACCTCGAACCGGGTCAACAGAAATGCGATGATGAATTCATCCCAACTGAATGTGACAGACAGAAAATACGCCGCCAGCAAGGGCGGTGCCAGCATCGGCACCGAAATCAGCCACAGCACCCGCGCCTCGGACGCGCCCAGATCACGCGCGGCGCGTTCGGCGCTGATGTGATGGTCGCCCATCGCGGCGTAGGCGATGGCAAAGCACAAAGGCAGGTTGATCACCACATGGCCGATCCCCGTGGCCCACAGCGACGGGCCAAGCCCGATGCGGTTGAACAGCGTCAACAACCCTAAGGCGATGATCAGATAGGACACTGTCATCGGCGCAATCAGCAGCCCGCGCATCAGCGCGGACCCCGGCAAGCGGTGCCGGGCCAAGGCATGCGCCGCCAGAAAGCCCAAAACCAGTGCTATGGCCGAAGATACCAGCGCCAACACCAGCGAATTCAGCAGTGCCGCCACCAGGTCACCGTCGCCCAGTACTTGGCCGTACCACCTGAGCGATGGCCCGTTGAAGGGCGGCACCGGCAGGCGGCCCTCTTGAAAGCTGAACAGAACCAGCACGCCGACCGGCAAGAAGATAAACCCGTAAAGCAGCGCCATATAGAGATAACCTGCGATGCGCATGTCAGACCCGATCCAGCCGAAGCCATTTGGCGCAGCCAAGATAGGCCAGTGTCACCACCCCCATCAGGATCACCGACAAGGCCGAGGCCAGCGGAAAATCACCCCGCCGCCCCAGTTGCAACATTATCAGCTGCGGCAAGGTCAGCTCGTTGTTGCCGCCAAGGATTTGTGGCGTGATGTAGTCACCGATGCACAGCACGAAGGTCAGGAATGCCCCTGTCACGACGCCGGGCATGGTCAGTGGCAAGATCACATGCCAGAACGTGCGCAGCGCTCCGGCCCCCAGATCGGCGGCCGCGCGGGCGTAGTTCGGGGACAACTGAAGCAGGCTGGAATAGATGGTCAGCGTCAGCAACATGACAAAGAAATGCACAAAGCCGATTACCGTGGCAGACCGGGTGGCGGCAATCTGCAACGGCTCGGCGATCAGACCAAGGGTCATCAGGGTGGAATTCACCACGCCTTTTTGCCCCAGTACCAACAGCCACGCATAGGACCGCACCACATAGGACGTCCAGAACGGCAGCACCGCCAGCATCAGCGCCAGCCGTTGAAACCGCTCAGGCACCCGCATCGCGATGATCCACGCCAGCGGGTACGCGAGGGCCAGGGAAATCACCGTCACCAAAGCAGTAATTTCCAGCGACACCACCAGCCCCTTGACCAGCGACGGGTCGGTAAACGCCCGGATGTAGTTGTCGGGGAACAGCCCCGGCACGATCACCCGCCCCTCCAGCCGCGACAGGCTTACCGCGATCATCACGCCGAACGGGGCCAGAAAAAACGCCCCCACCCAGATCAGGGCGGGGGCGATCATCGCATAGGGGCGCAAAGCTGGCATCAGTTCTGCAACATCTCGGTCCACATGTCCTGCATTGCAGTGTCCGTGGCGGCATCGGGCACGGGGTAAAGCTGCGTGCGGGCGATGTAGTCAGGCTGATTGTCCCACCGCAGCACGGCTTTTTGTTCCGCCGTCAGCGCGTCGCCGGCCTTGGCGTTCGCCGGCATCCCCCAATAGCAGCTAGATGTTGCAAGCCGCGCCTGTCCTTCCGGACTGGTGATGTATTGGATAAACTTCAGCGCGTCGTCCTTTTTGGCGCTGGTCTCCAGCACCGCAATCGACTGCGCCCACCGCAGCCCGCCCTGTTTGGGAATGGTCCAGTCCAGATTAGCATTGTCCGCTGACAAAACGGCCGTCAGCCATTCGCCCCCACCAACCAGAATATCCACCTCGCCGGTGGCAAGGGCGGTCTGGGATGCCACCACATCGGACACCAGTTTTGACGAAGCCTTCAGCTTCATCAGCGGCTCCTTGATCCCTGACAAAGCCTCTGCAGACAGATCCTTGGTGGCCACCCCGGCCCCAAGCCCCACCAGCCCGAGCACCGGCAGATAATAGTCGTAAATCGCAATCCGCCCGTCATATTTGCCCGACGTCAGCGCCGCCATATCCTCCATATCCGCCGGATCAACCTTGGTTTTGTCGAAGGCGATGGTGTTGTAGCCGAACTTTTCGGTCACAGCGTAGGTCTTGCCATCCCGCGTGTTGTTCGCGGCCATGACCAGATCGGGAAAGAAATCAGCGGTGGGCAGAGCATCCGCTGGCATTTCCGCCAGTAAGCCCGCATCCACAGCGCGGCCAACATCCACGCCGTCAATCACCATCACATCCCAGTCGCCGGGCTGCGATTGTTCCAGAATGGCAAGGCCCGCGGCAGTGCCTTCATATTCCTTGAGATTTACCTTGATGCCTGACGCGGCCTCAAACGGCTCGATCAACGCCGGATCGGCATGGTCGCACCAGACCAGTGCGTTGATCTCTTGTGCCTGCCCGGAATTGGTAAAGCCTGCAATCAGGGCCAGAACAGAGGTGAAAGTCTTGGTCATGCCGCGTCTCCCGTTTTTGGTTATGGATCAAGTATTTGCCAAGCGGTGCGCCACCACGGGCGGCAAAACGCACAGCATTTCATACAGCAGGTTCGCGGCCACCAGCGCCGTGGTTCCGGCCATGTCATAGGGGGGCGACACCTCGACCAGATCGCAGCCGACAAGGTTCAGGCCCGCGCAGCCGCGGATGATCTCCAAGCCCTGCCACACGGTCAGCCCGCCGATTTCCAGCGTGCCAGAGCCTGGTGCAAAAGCGGGGTCCAGACTGTCGATATCATAGGAAAGATAGCACGGTGTATCGCCGATCTTCGCCCGGATTTCCGCCATGAGTGGCACCAGCGATTTGTGCCAGCACGCCTCGGCCGGAACCACCGTCCAGCCGTTGCGGCGGCCCCAATCGAAATCATCGGGCGAATAGCCGGTGCCGCGCAGACCGATCTGAAATACCTTGTCGTTTTGCAGGCAACCATCCTCGAACGCGCGGCGAAACGGGGTGCCATGGGCAATTTTCTCGCCAAACATGGTGTCGTTAATGTCGGCATGGGCATCGACATGGATCAGGGCGACCGGGCCGTGCCGTGCCTTGATCGCCCGCAGGATCGGCCAGGTCAGTGTATGATCGCCGCCAAGCGTCAGGGGCAGACAGCCGGTGGCCAGAATGTCGAGATAGGCAGCGGTGATGATATCCACGCTGGCTTTCAGATCAAAGGTATTGATCGCCACATCGCCTATGTCGGCCACCTGCATCGCCTCAAACGGGGCGGCTCCGGTTGCCATGTTATAGGGGCGCAGCATCCTTGATTCGTCGCGTATCTGCCGCGGCCCAAGGCGGGTGCCGGGGCGGTTAGAGGTGCCGATATCCATGGGGATGCCAACAAAACAAGCGCCAAGGCCGGTGGCGTCGGTCGCCGCAGGCAGCCGCATCATGGTCGCCGGCCCGCCAAAACGCGGCATGTCATTGCCGCCAAGCGGCTGGTTGAAGGTTGGTACACTCATCGGCGCGGGAGCTTTCAGATCAGAATTGCACCCTAAGGCTGCGTCAAGAAAACCGCGAGATACATATGGATTTTATGGCGTATACATCAACATATCTCACGGTATGGCCGCCACCCCCTGTGCGTCCCTCAACACCCGTAAAAACGCCGAAACCATATGGGGTGTGGCCGTATCTTTCCGGGTAATCAGATCAAAGGTGCAGGGGTAAGTGATCGAACCGGGGTTCAATGCCCGCAGCCGTCCGGCCTGCACCCAAGGGGCGGCGTAGTGGTCAGGCAGAAAGCCCAGATAGGCCCCGCTCAGCACCAGAATAAGCTGCGGCTCAATCTGGTAGACCAGCGCGCCGATATTCTCAAACCCCAGATTGCGCACGAATTCCTCGCGCCAATAGCCTCGGCTGACGATCACTTCATGGCGCAGCGCCCGCAACGACAAGCGTGCATCGGGGGCGTCAAACAGCGGGTGATGATCGGCGCAATACAGGCTGTGGCGTTCCACATACAATGGCTCATAGCGCAAGCCCGCGATCTTGTGGGGAAAACTGCCGATGCCCAAATGCCGGTCGCCGCTGCGCACCCGCGCCTGCAAGACTTGCGGCGGGTCTTCGGTGATCTCAATTGTCACCGCATTCGGCACCGTTTTAAACCGCGCTATGGCAAGGCTCAGCCGCAGCGCAGGGTCGGTTACGATGCTGTCCACCAGTCCGATTTTCAGTTGCCCCATCATCTGCGATTTCAACTGGCCCACATCCAACGCAAAGTCGTCCAAGCCCCTGAACAGCCGCCGCGCGGCATCCAGCACGATCTGCCCCTGTTCGGTAAGCTGAAACCCTTCGCGCCCGCGCGTGCACAGCTTGACGCCCAGCCGATCCTCCAGCGCGCGGATGTGGGTGGAAATGGTCGAAGCCCCGATGTTCAGTTCCGCCTGCGCCGCCGCAAACCCACCATGTCGCACCACAGCATCAAACACCCGTAATACTGTCAGATCAGTCCCTGCCGCCTGCATGCCGACTCCTGTATATTTGATGACAGTTTATCTAGAATTTGCTTTCATGCTGGCACAAATATCCCACGGGGGCCCGGGGGTGTGAAACCCCCGGCGCTTTCAGCCAAACCACCGCTTCAAACCGAAACCACCAACTGCAGCGCCTCCCGCGTAAAGCTATTTGTCGTCCAATGTTGTGAACGCTGTGGGGCGCTGGAATTTACGGCCCACCCCTGCGCAGGCGATCTGTGCCTCTGACAATTTCAGCAGGGATATGCAATTCTCGCCATAGGCGGCTCTGCTGGAAATGGGGCGAGCCTTGCCGGTGACGTTGTCCATGAAACTGGATTTGCCCGCCCCGTTCGGGCCAATGATGGCGCGCAGTTCCGCCGGGCCTTTGGTGAAGGACAGGTTGTTGATGGCGCGAAATCCGTCAAACGTGGGACGGACACGCCGGACCCTTCAAGGGTCTGGTCCAATCCAGCGCCTCCTTTTCCTGCAACGATCCGGCACCGGTGCCAAGGTGTGCACCCAATCGGTCGGGCAGGCCTTGAAAACGGTCGAACGGCCCGCCGATGCCCTTGGGCGCAAACAAGGTGCCGTCGCTGAAGGCAACGCCAAGCAGTACGAGGCACCAGTCCACCCGGTTGACCGTGTAAATCCAAAGGTTATTGATGGCGCGCGGCCCCCGGTGAACCACCACGACTGCAGCAACACGAACGAAGCGCCGATCACCGCGCCATAAGGCCGCCCGCGCCCGCGCCGCGCGGGCCTGAATGGTTCTGGAACAGCAAAAAGTCAGCGCCAGCGTCATGGCCCGGGTCGGAATCGACAGATACACGCCTGTCGCCCGCCTGCGGAACGCCAGCCAGCCAAACAGCCCCGGCACCACAACCAGAGCACAACAACAACGGCCAGTTGCAGCGGCAGGGAATGGGCAAATGCCCGATCGGGGGGAAGTCAGACGCACCGACCACGCCAAAGATCTGGGTCGCGATGCCTTGTCGCACCTCCTCGGGCGTGGCGCGCAGCGAGCCTTGCGACAGCGCTGCAACCACGATTTGTACGGTGCGCGCATACATCAGCCAGATGCCGGCCGTGTAGCCGCCGATGGCAAAGAACGCCATGTGGCCCAACGACAGGATGCCCGCATAGCCCCGATCAGGTCCAGCGCGAGGGCGACGAGGCAGAGGCACAGCGTCTTGTCGGGGGTCTTGATGAACGAGGTGGATATAAAGCCAATTCCATGGCTTTCGGTCAGCGTGGTCACCAGCAGGCTGAACAACGTAAGGATGGCGAGGAAGAACAGGACTGAGGGGTTTTTGGCGAGGAAACCTTGGGTGATTGCGCTGCCCCTATCGTCGGAGCGGGGGTTACACACCCCCGCGCCCCCGTGGGATATTTTTGACAGAAAATATGGGGTGGCGCAGTGTCAACCTCTTGCCGCGTGGCCCTTGAGGGCGATGATGCCGCGCGGGCGGAACGGGATGAACAGGATCATGTCGTTCTGGGGTGCTAGAGTGTTGAGGGGTTCAGGAACTCTGTCGTCTTCTGCAAGCCGCCGATCATCGTCGCCCCGGCCAGCGCGCCCCAGATATTGCCGACGCCGCCGACCACCACGGTCAGGAATGATGGCCGTCCTAAACCTTGTCGCCACCGCACATTCCTTTAAAACCCGGTGGGCGGGTCGTGGCGGTCACACCGAGGCGGGACGAAATTAGCCTTCGATTTGCGCGATTATCGGCTGCGGCGGGTGAAAATTCATCGGGACTTGCGTGACGAGAGGGTAATTCTTGTCATGGGTCCCGCGTAACACGCTGTGCGTTGCGGCCGTTCAAACCTGCGGTTTGCTGTTTTGCGGGCGCTGCGTGTGCAGGGGGGCTAGACGTGACGGGGCTTCGTCCCTAACCATCACAGCATTGATTTAACCGAGGGCCGCATGGCAATTTCCCCGCCCGATCCCCAGACCGATTCAGGGGCTGCATCTCGGCTGACGCTGGCCACGACAGGCAGGCTGCGTCATCTGGCAGATGCTGATCCAAGCGTGGATCAACTGACCGTCGCCTTGCGGCATCTGGCAAAATGGCGGTCGGCAGTTCTGGAAAACACGCTGGTGGTGCTGTCAGGGCAGGCAGTCCTGTCGGGGCCGTTTGCAGGCATGATCTATGATGTGCGCGCGTCCGAAGGGTCGCGCACAGCCCGGTTGATCGGTTGTTATGAGGCCAGCCTCATCCCGGTGATAGAAACGATCATCGCGCGGGCCTATCCCTTGGTGATCGACGTGGGCTCGGCTGAGGGGTATTACGCGGTCGGTCTGGCCCGCCGCATGCCGCGCACGCGCGTGCTGGCGCGTGATGAAAATGCGAAGGCACAAGATTTGTGTGCCGCTTTGGCCAAGACCAACAGCGTACAGGTGGAAATTGGCGGCCGGATGGACCATGCCGATTTCGCCATGTGCGCAGGCCAGCCGACCGTTCTCATCTGCGATATCGAAGGGGGAGAGGGCGAATTGCTGGACCCGGTGGCCGCCCCCGGCCTTTTGCACGCTGACATTCTGGTCGAGGTGCATGAAGGCATGCGCCCCGGCCTGCTGGCGTTGTTGCAGGCGCGCTTTGCCGCGACGCACAAGATCACCCGGTTGGACCGGCGACTTGACGACAGCGCCATGCCGCCTTGGGCGGACGGGCTGTCCGACCTCGACCGGTTGTTGTTGTTGTGGGAGTGGCGTTCCACCCCCACCCCTTGGCTGTGGATGGAACGCACATGACCGCAAACCGCAACGCTGCCATCTGGTTTGCACCCGATGGGTATGACCCCACAGCGAAAGGCATCAATGGCCGCCGCGTGGCTGGGGAAAGTTTTCTCAAGGGGTTTTTCAACCACGCGCAGGTCGAAGAATTCGTCTGCCTGTCTTATGGCCCTTCGGATGCCGAGGTATTTGCCGAATTCGCCACCCGGCAAGGCGTGAAGAAACCCCTGCGCGGGGTGCGGCTGGATACGGCGAGTGCGATTGCCCCGGTCAGCACGGTCAGCTTCCCCAGCCCGAATTATGCCGCCGAATGTTGGCGGCGCGCGCCGTTCGGGGCCACCGCATATTCTATCTGCGGCATCACCCATACCACCGCCACCAAGGCGGTAATGCAGGGCATGTTCGACCTGCGCATGGCCCCGCAGATGCCGTGGGATGCGGTGATCTGCACCAGCCGTGCAGTCAAGGATTCGGTTGATGTGCAGATGGAGCTGACAGACGCCTTCATCCGCCTCCGCTTTGGCGGGGCGGTTATTCCGCCGCGCCCGATGCTGCCTGTTATCCCACTGGGGGTAACGGTGGCGGATTTCGCGCCGGATGTGGCGGCAGGGCTTGCCTTGCGGGCCAAGCTTGGCATTGGGCCGGATGACATTGCCTGCGCCATCATCGCGCGCCTGACCCCGCATGAAAAGTTCGACCCGCTGCCCCTGTTCATTGCCATGCAGGCAGCACAGGCCCAGATGGGCACGCGACGGCTGCATCTGGTGCTGTGCGGCATGTTCCGCGACGATTATGGCCGCAAGGTTTTTGATGCAGGGGCCGAGGGATTAATGCCGGATGTGGGCTATCACATTCTTGATGGGGCCGATGCGGCCTTGCGCAAGGCCACCCTGTCTGGCGCGGATATGTTTCTGTTCCCCATTGATAACGTGCAGGAAACCTTTGGTCTGGCCCCGATCGAGGCCATGGCCGCAGGACTGCCAGTAATAGTGTCAGACTGGGACGGCTTGAAAGACACCGTGACGCCTGAGGTGGGGTTCCGCATCCCCACAGAAACCGTCAAGCCTGACCACGTGACCTACCTTGGTCAACGGCATCTGGGGGGCACAGACAGCTATGTGCAGTACCTGTCGCAACTGTCGGCGCTGACGTCGGTGAACGTGCCAAAACTGACCGAGGCGTTGTTGGCGCTTGCTCTGAACCCAGACCTGCGCGCCCGCATGGGGGCCGCAGGGCGCGCGCGGGCGGTGGAGGTATATGATTGGAGCCGCATCATTCCGGTCATGCAGGATTTGTGGGCCGAACAAACCGCCATCAGATTGGCGGCCACAGCGGCGGAACATCCGGCCATGCTTGCGGGGTTGTTGCCAGTGGCCCCGTCGCCCAACCTGTTGTTCCGGTCCTATCCTACACAGCAACTGGGCGGTGACGACAGGCGGTTCTTCGCAGCGCCAATGCAGGGTCGCGTTGGCATTGCCGAGACGCTTGCCATGCGCAACTATGAAGGCACTAAGCGGGTGTTTGAAAGTGCCGAGCGCATCATCGCGATCGCCGCGGCGCTGGAGTCGACGGGGCAGACCGGGGCCACGGCAGCAGAAATTTCAAAGACCACCCGGCTGCATGTGCGGCTGGTGGAACGGGTGATGCTATGGCTGATAAAATATGATTTCGTGCGGGGATAAATGATGCAGACCATACTGATCACCGGGGCAGGCAGCGGCATTGGCCGGGCAACGGCGCGGGCGTTTCTGGGTGCCGGCTGGCGCGTGGCCCTGATGGGTCGCAGGCCGGAGCCGTTGCAAGAAACAGCCCTTGGCCATGGTGATGCGCTGCCCGTGGTGGCCGATGTGACGGATGCAGGGTCGGTCGAGGCCGCCTTTGCCGCCTTGCAGGCATGGACGCCGCATCTGGATGTGCTGTTCAACAACGCAGGCATTTCGGCCCGCGCCGCGCCGATTGACGAATTGTCGGTCGATGAATGGCTGGCGGTCAGTGCCACCAACATCACCGGCATGTTCTTAATGGCGCGTGCCGCGTTTGGCATGATGCGCCACCAGACCCCTCAGGGCGGGCGGATCATCAACAACGGGTCGATCAGCGCCCATGCCCCGCGCCCGGGGTCTGCGCCCTACACGATGAGCAAACATGCCGTGACGGGCCTGACCCGCAGTCTTGGGCTTGATGGTCGCGCCTTCAACATCGCCTGCGGGCAGATCGACATCGGCAACGCGCTGACCGACATGGCGGCAGGTTTTCCGGGTGGCGCGGCACAGGCGGATGGCACCGTGCGCCCCGAGCCGGTGATGAGCGTGGATCATGTGGCAGCCGCCGTGCTGCATATGGCCCAGCTGCCGCTGGATGTGACCATACCGTTTGTGACCATCATGGCGCGCGACATGCCTTTTATCGGGCGGGGGTAGGACACCATGACCTTGCACATGCCCGCCTTCACCGCCCCCGGCCGTTTCTGGCGCGGGAATCTGCACACCCATTCCACCCGGTCCGACGGGATTTTGGATCCGGCCGAGGTGTGCCGCCGCTATCGTGCCGAAGGCTATGACTTTCTGGCGCTGACGGATCATTTCATCGGCCATTACGGCTATCCCATCGTCGATACCGTGCCGTTCCGCCATGACGATTTCACCACGATTCTCGGGGCCGAACTTCATTCGGGCGCGATGGCAAATGGCGAGCTGTGGCATATCCTTGCGGTCGGTTTGCCGCCGGATTTCGCGCCCTCGAACAGCCCCAGTTTTCAACCTGTGGCGGATCAGGAAACCGCACCGCAGCTTGCCGCGCGGGCCGTGGCGGCGGGGGCCTTTGTGGCGATTGCCCACCCGCAATGGTCAGGCCTGACACTTGCAGATGCCCGCACCATCACCGCAGCCCACGCGGTCGAGATCTACAACCACGGCTGTGCTGTCGGCTGCGACCGGGCCGATGGCTTTGGCATTGCCGATCTGTTGCTGACCGAAGGCCGGGCACTGACGATGATCGCCACCGATGATGCCCATTTTTCGGAGCCCGACCATTTTGGCGGCTGGGTCATGGTCAAAGCGCTGGAAAACACGCCCGCGGCCTTGCTTGCCGCGCTGAAGGCCGGGCATTTCTATTCCTCCCAAGGCCCGGAAATCAGAGAGGTGCGCATTGAGGAAGACCGGGTGATCGTAGGCAGCAGCGCCGTGGCATCTGTTATCGTGCAGGGCACCGGCACCGGGGCCAAGGCCACGCACGGCCAGTCGATGACCCGTACCGAAGTGCCGTTGGCGCGGTTGAACAAAAGCCCTTGGTTGCGGGTTACCGTCATTGACGCGGCGGGCAAGCGGGCCTGGAGCAATCCGATCTTTCTGTAGACGTTGATTTGGCTGAAGTCGCCGGGGGTTTCACACCCCCGGACCCCCGTGGGATACTTAGAGACAGAAAATGCAAATTTTAGATAAGGTTTAGGGACTTAGCTTATTGCAGGAAGCCTGAGGGGTCGAGGCTTTCGACGCCGCGGCGAACCTCAAAATGCACGAAAGACGGGTTGGCTTGCCGCACCACACCGATGGTCTGGCCAGCGCTGACCGGATCGCCCTTATTGATCTTCAACCCGTCAAGGCCTGCATAGACCGTCAGCAGGCCCTCTGCATGGCGGATCACCACGATCGGCACTTGATCGGTGTCTTTGGTGATGGCGGCAATCGTGCCGCCCGCCGCCGCCTTGACCGGGGCGCCAGCCGAGGCAGCAATGTCTATGCCTTCGTTTTTGTTCTTGGCGTAGGCGCGGATGATGTTGCCCTGCACCGGCATCACGAATTTCGCAGACGACGCCTTGGTGCGGTCTGCCCCCAGATCGGGCGAGGCCGGGGTTTCCTTGGGCTTTTGTGCAGCGGGTGTGATTTTCTCATCGGGCAGCGGGGTTTTGGCAGACGGGGGTTCCGGCGTGGGGCTGCCCGAACCAGGCTGCGTGACCACGGGTTCCAGTACCGGGGCAGGGCCATTGGCGACCGGGATGATCAGGGTCTGGCCTTCGCGCACGCCAAGGTCCGCACCAAGCCCGTTCCATTCGGCAAGCGCCTTGGCCGAGACATTGTAGGTGCGCGCGATGGTAAAGGCGGTTTCCCCCCGGGCGACCTTGTGGCGCACGGGTTCGCTGCCATTGGCAATGGGGGCTGCGGTGGTGGGGCTGGGGCCAAGGCGGTCCAGTGCTGTGGTGGCAATGGCCGACACATCGACCGGGGCAGACGGGGCACCAAAGCCGCCCGGGGCCGCGGCGGCCACGCGCCGTGGCAGCAGCAGCACCTCACCCTGACGCAGCGGATCTGTCGCTTGCAGGGCGTTGTTGCTGGCCAGTTCGGCAGGCGGGATGCCAATGCGCGCGGCCACGCTGGCCACGGTATCGCCGCTCTGTGCAATTGCCACCTGATAGTCGGGATAGCTGATGATGCCGCGCTGATCTGCCGATGGCCGGTTGGCGGTGGCTTGGCGGGCCGCATCGGTGGTGCTGTCGCGCGACCGCAAATCCCAGTCCAGCGGGCCAGAACTGTTGCAGGCTGACAGGGCCAAGGCGCTGCCCAGCATCAGGGCGGTCAGGGTAGGGGAAGTCGGCCTGAAAACGATACGCATCTGTCTGCCTCTTGCCACATGACGTCCGGGTTGGCCCCGGACTTTGGTTTTTGCTACATCGGATATAGCTTCAGACCAGTCTACTCTGACCCAAGCCCTTCGACCAGAGGTACAAAGCGGACTGGGCGCAATTCCTCATACTCAAACCCAGTGTCGTGCCGGATGACTTTGATCAGGCTTTGCACCGTGTCGGACTGCCCGACCGGCACCACCATGATGCCGCCGACCTTGAGCTGTGCGAGCAACGGTCCCGGCGGGTCTTCGGCGGCCGCGGTCACGATGATGCGGTCAAACGGGGCCTGATCGGGCAGACCGTAACTGCCGTCCGCGGTGATGGCGGTGATATTGACCAGATCCATCGCGGCAAAGACCAGAGTTGCCTCGCGCACCAGACGCCGGTGGCGGTCCACTGTGTAGACCCTGCGGGCCAGATGCGACAGGATCGCCGCCTGATAGCCCGACCCGGTGCCAACCTCCAGTACCTTGTCGCGGGGGCTGACGTTCAGCGCCTGTGTCATCAGGCCCACCACCGATGGCTGACTGATGGTCTGGCCACAGGCGATGGGCAGGGGCATATCCTCATAGGCCCGTTCGGCGAACAGACCTTTGACGAACCGGCCCCGATCGATCCGTTCCATCGCGGTCAGCACACGGGCATCGGTCACGCCACGGGACCGGAGGGCATAGAGAAAGCGCATCTTGCGTTCGGCCAATGTGCCGGCGGGCGGATCGTCTGGCCCCTCCGGCGTTTGCGTCATGCGAGCTTCACCGTCAGATCAGCCAGAAGATCATGCGCTGTAAGATCCGCGCGCATCGGGGTGACAGCGATGTAGCCTTCAAGGTTTACCGCGGCATCGGTGCCGGGCAGGGTCGGCGTCTGCTGCGCGCCACCCTTGATCCACAGGAACCGGCGGCCTGACGGCGACAGGTGCGGTTCCAGCCCGAAAGCCGTATCGCGCCGGAACCCCTGAGCGGCGACCCGGGTGCCCTTGACCTCGGCCGCGGGGACGGGGGGGAAGTTCACATTGTAGAAGGTGCGATAATCATCCTTGGTCCAGATGCCCCGGTCAAGCAAAGCGCGGATCACGGCGGCCCCATGGGTGCGGGCTGTTTCAAACGGGTCCACAAGACCCTCGGTCCGCGGTCCCAGAAACTGCGACAAAGCGATGGCGGGCAGGCCCTGCAATGCGGCCTCCATAGCGCCACCAATGGTGCCGGAATAGAGCACGTTTTCCGCTGCGTTGTTGCCCCGGTTCACACCAGACAGCACCAGATCGGGCCGACCATCCGTCATCACATCATAGAGCGCCGCCAGCACGCAATCGGCGGGGCTGCCTTCGGTGGCATAGCGGCGGTCCTCCAGCTTGGCGATCATCATCGGGTGGGTATAGCTGATGCAATGGCCGACCCCGGATTGTTCAAACGCGGGGGCCACGGTCCAGACTTCACCACCGGGGCCCGCGATGTCATGGGCGATCTCGGTCAGCGCCTGTAGCCCGGGGGCATTGATGCCGTCGTCATTGGTGATCAGAATACGCATAGCCTGCCTTTCGCTGTGCCACTTGGTTAGACGACCCTGTGCAGTGCTGCAAGCGGGCGCATGGGGCTGATGAGCCAGAGTTTCGCATCTGAGGCTTTCCAGTTGCGAAACTGCCGGGTATGCTGACACGATGAAACACGCTGATACCCCCGCTGCCGCCAGTAAAGTCAACCGCATGTCACAGGCGCTGCGGGATGGCGGCGTGCGTGTCACCCGGCAGCGCGAGGCGCTGTTGCAAGTGCTGACTGATGCCGATGATCACCCCGACGCGTCTGAACTGCACCGCAGGGTACAGGTGATTGACGCCACCGTGTCGCTTGCCACGGTGTACCGCACGCTTTCGGTTTTGGAGCGGACAGGCGTGGTGCTGCGCCAAAGTTTTGAGAGCGGCGGCGCGCGGTTTGAAGTGGCCGATACCGCGCATCATGACCATATTGTCGATCTCGACAGCGGCGATATCATCGAGTTTCAGTCGGACAAGATCGAACAGTTACAACGAGAGATCGCGGCCGGGATGGGGTTTGATATCGTCCACCACCGGTTGGAGCTATACTGCCGCAAGCGATAGGGGTACGGGCGGCGTTTTGGCTGCACCGGCCAGGGGCCAGCCCCCCAGACCGGAGTGTTTCCGAAAGAGTAAACGCAAATTCCAGACAAACTATGAGCTCTGTGGCGTCAACATCGGGGCGTCCATCAAGCCTGCAATCTCTCGGCGGAAAGACAGCGCGTCGCCTCTGTCGGGCGCATCCAGCCCTTCGGCCCAAGCCCGCCCGGCATAGGTGGCCCAGGCGATAGGTCCAGGGGCTGCGGCGTCGCCGATCAACTGGATGGGGCCATGGCCGGGCAGGGCGCGGACAGCATGGAACAGCCCGTCATTGGGCGTGCGGGATGTGACCATCAGCACTGCATCTGCCGCAATCTGGGTCAGACGTCCGGTCCAGGTGCATCCGAGTGCGACCTCGCGGTCTCCAATCGCCTCGGGCGCTTTGGACAAGTGGATGGTCACGCCCAGTTCCAACAGGCGGCGCATGATGGTGCCTTGTTCCAGTGTGTTGTCAGTCCATTCCGCCACCTTCACCGCAGGGGTGACGAAATCGACGTGGCAACCGCGCGACACCAGCAGTTCGGCCAGAACCGACCCCATATAGAAATGGTCATCGTCATACAGCATGACCCGGCCCGCCGTTGGGCCCTTACCTGCCATCAGATCATCGGGCGTGAAGACCGGCATGGCGATATCGGTGGGGATTGGGTGCAAGTGCAGCCGCGCCACTGCATCGCGCCGCCAATGAGCACCTGTCGCGATGGCGGTGTGATCGGCCCCCATGGAACGGATATCGTCAAGGGTCAGGCGACTGTCACGGTAAATCTCAACATTTGGCAAAGGGGCCAATTGCCCCATTCGGTAATCGGCCACCCGGCCCCACGCACTGAGCCCCGGCAAAAGGCGTTCCCGTGCCACGCGGCCGCCCAGAGTGGTGGTCGCCTCGGCCAGCGTCACCTGATAGCCGCGTTTGGCGGCCTGCAACGCAGCCTCGAGGCCAGTAGGGCCAGCCCCGACAATCAGCACAGTCTCTGACCGGCCCTTGGTGTGGGGGCGTTCGGGGTGCCAGCCTTTGCGCCATTCCTCCATAAACGCGGTATTCTGGGTGCAGCGCGAAATGCTGCCGGTCATGTCGCCCGACACGCAGATGTTGCAGCCGATACACTCGCGGATATCGTCGAACCGACCTTCCTCTACCTTCAGCGGCAGGAAGGGGTCGGCGATGGAGGGGCGCGCAGCCCCGATGAAATCGAGGATGCCGGATTTGATCTGCCGCACCATTGCATCCGGGCTGGTGAATCGCCCCACGCCCACCACGGGCTTTGAGGTCAGCGCCTTGATGCCGCGCACGAGGTCTTCTTGCGCGCCCTCGGGCTTGAAACGGCTGGTGCCGGAACACTGCTCCCAGGTGCCATGCGCAAGATCCCAGATATCGGGCAGATCGCCGTGCATCTCGATGAAATCGCGCACCTCGGCGTTGGAAAAGCCCATGGCACCTGCTTCGTGCAGCGACAAGCGCAGGGAAATCGCCATCTCTCCTTTGGTCTCATCCCTCGCATCTTCAATGACTTCGCGCAGGAACCTCGCCCGGTTGTACAAGCTGCCGCCGTAAGCATCGGTGCGGTGATTGGTGGCGCGGCTCAGGAAATGCTGCAAGATGCCAAAGCCATGCGCGCCATAAAGGCAAACGATATCAAATCCCGCAGTCTGGCTGCGGCGAAAGGCATTGCGGAACCAACGGCGCAGGTCCTTGATATCGGACAGATCCATCGTGCGGGCCTGGACCGGGTCGGAGGTGAAGGTCAGGATCGGGCCACCTGACACCGCCAAGGGCACCTCGCGAGAATAAAGATTGGGGCCGTTGATGCCACTATAGGCCAGTTGAATTCCCGCCAGCGCGCCATGGCTTTTCATCGCATCCGCCATACGGGCAAGGGCGGGAATATCGCGGTCGTCCCACAGATGCTGCTCGATGAAGGGGGCGATTTCCGAGGTTGGGTGGATCTCGGTCTGCTCGGTAAAGATCACGCCCCAGCCGCCTTCGGCCTTGGTGCGCCGCATTTCCACTACGGCAGACGGGTCACGGTAGCCGCCGCCATTGCAATGGGGCACCTGATAAAAGCGGTTTTTCGCGACCTTGGGGCCGATCTGCAGCGGCTCAAACAGAACCGAGTAACGGCTGTCGAGGGTATCTTTTGGCATCAGTCACACCTTGCGGAAATCGAGGTTTTGCGTGCTGGCGCGGGCGGGGTCGCGGGGCGGCAGGTCTGCGATCAGCAGGGCCGGGCCGTCACCCGCCATGGCCAAGGTCTCGCCATGCGGGCCGGTGATCTGGCTGCCGCCGACATAGGTCAAGTCGCCTTCGGTGCCGCAGTAATTGGCATAGGCGATGCTGACGCCGTGGTTCGCGGCCATTGCGGGCACGGTGTGGCGCACGACATGGGTGAAGGGATGCATATTAGCGGTCGGCACCAGGATCAGTGTTGCGCCTTGTGCTGCCAACGCCGCCACATGCGGTGCAAATTCAATATCATAGCAGATCAAAATCGCCGCCTTGACCCCACCAATGTCGAACACCGAATAGGCATCGCCGGGGGTATAAAGGCTGTGTTCGCGGGGCCCGTAAAGTTGCAGTTTGCGAAAATGGGCAATCTTTGCGCCTGTGGCGTCAAACACCACCGTTGCGTTAAACAGGCGGTCCCCATCCGGTTCTGCATACCCCAACACCAGTCCGCAACCCGTCTCTTGGCACATTGCGGCCGCCTGATCCAACCAAGCCCCAGCTCTTTGGGCCGCCACCGAAATCGCGCCGAAGTTATAGCCCGGCAGCCAGACTTCGGGCACCACCAAGGCGGTGGCCCCCATGGCCCCGGCAGCCTTCAGGGCAGCCCCGATTTGGGCAAGAGCAGAGGCACCATCGCCTGCGGGCGAGGGGGCTTGCAGAACGGCAAGGCGCATGGAAGGCTCCTGTAAAGTGCCCCCTCTGACCTGAGGGGGCGAGGGGGTTACTTCTTCAGATTGGTCCAGATTGCATCGTACAACACCTGCGTTTCCTGGTCACAGGCCTGCGCAAACGCCCCCGGTGCGGCGTCCGCAGGCGGGTTGTTTTCAGGCGAGTTCTTGATGGCGTCGTTCAGGAACGGATCCAACCCCATCACACCCGAGGTATAGGCCGCATAGTTGGTCACGGCGGCGGCGTTTTCCGGCACCAGCAGGAAGTTCATGAACTTGATGGCATTTTCCCGGTTCGGCGCGTCTTTCAGCAGAACCACGTTGTCCATCCACAGCACATAGCCTTCCTTCGGGTAGGAATATTCGATATTCGCCCCTTCGGCCCGGGCTTTGGCGGAAAAGCCATTGTAAATCATCCCCGCCGCTGCATCGCCCGACACCATCACGTCTTTTGCCGTGTCCGACCCAAAGCTGGCCCAGTTCGGTTTTGCCGCCAAAAGCATGTCGTTCAGCGCCTTCAACTGCGTGCGGTCCGTGCTGCATTGCGGGATGCCAAGGTACAGGCTGCCCAGCACCATCATCTCATTCTGGCTGTCCAGCACGTTGATCTTGCCCTTCAACTCGTCCGGTGGGTTGAAGATGATGCCAAGGCTGGAAATATCGCCTTTGTAGACGTCGCGATTCACCGCAAATGACGTGGACCCCCACTGATAGGGTATCGAGGATTGACGGCCCGCATCAAACGGCACATCCAGCCATTCGGGGGCGATGTTGCCAAGGTTGGTCATCTCGGCGGGCGTGAACGTATCCAGCATCCCTTCGCCGGCCATGATTTTCACCATGAAATCGGCAGGCACTGCTACGTCATACTGCCCGAGTTTCCCGGCCTTCAGGGATGCCAGCATGGCCTCGTTGCTGTCATAGGTGTCGATGGTGACTTTGATGCCCGTCTCGGCGGTGAATTTATCCACCAGCTCTTGTGGGATGTATTCAAACCAGTGGTAAACCGACAGCGACCCTTCGGCAAAGGCGGGGCTTGCGGCAAGCATGGCGGCGGTACAAAGCAGGCGTTTCATTGGAATCTCCATGTTCATTGGCTCTGACGGCCTTTGCGGTTGATAAGATAGCTGAGCGAGACGAAGGCAATGGATACGGCGAGCATCAGGGTGGAAATCGCCATGATATTGGGCTTGATCCCCTGTTTGACCGATCCGAAAATTGCGGTAGGCAAAGTTTCCATCCCCGCGCCTTTGACGAAGTTGGTGATGATGAAATCATCCAGACTGATGATGAACGCCAGCAGATAGCCTGACAAGATACCGGGCATCAGCAGGGGCAACAGAATCAGCCGGAAAGCTGCCGCGCGGCTGGCATACAAGTCACGCGCGGCAATTTCATAATTGGTCTCAATGCCTTGCAGCCGGGCTGCGATGGGCAGGTAGGCAAAAGGGATGCAAAAGGTGATGTGCGCGATCAGGATGGTCAGATAGCCCGGCGTCAGCCCTATGGCCGAAAAGAAGATCAACGTGGCGACCGCAATCACGATTTCTGGCACCATCAGCGGCAGGTTGATCAGCGCAAAGGTCAGCGATTTGCCCTTGAACCTGCCGCCCCGCACCATGGCCACTGCAGCTGCCGTGGCAATCGCAGTTGATGTGGTGGCGGCAATTACCGCGAGGGTGATTGAATTCCACGCGGCGGATTTAAACCTCGGGGCCTCTGGGCCGGTGAACACATCCGTATACCAGCGTAGCGAAAATCCGCCCCACGCTGTTATGCTGTTGGAATCATTGAAGCTGTAGATCGTGACCACGATCAGGGGTGAATAGAGGATGACCAGACACGCCACTGTCAGCCCCAGAAACCCCGGATAATGCCGCACCCCCTTCATTTCGCATCCCCTCTGGCGGCGGACCGGGCGTAGATCATCAGCACCAACAGAACCAGGCTCATCAGGATCATTGCAATCGCAGCACCAAAAGGCCAGTTGCCTTGGCTCCCCTTGAACTGCTCTTCAATCAGGCTGCCGATCATGAAGGTTTTGGCACCGCCCAAAAGGTCGGGGGCCAGAAACGCGCCAAGGGACGGCACGAATACAAGGATGCAGCCCGCAATGATGCCCGGCTTGACGATGGGCAGGATGATTTCCCGCAGTGTCACCCAGCGGCTGGCGTAAAGGTCGGATGCGGCCTCGGACAGGGCGAAGTTGTAGCGTTCCACAGCGGCGTAGATCGGCAACACCATGAACGGCAGATAGCTGTAAAACAGCCCCAGTTGCACCGCGAGGTTGGTGTTGACCAAAGGCAGGGGGCCGTCAATCAAGCCGATCGCCATCAACGCCTCGTTCAGCGGGCCGTTGTCGCGGAGCAGGAACTTCAGGCTGACCGTGCGGATAAGCAGGTTGACCCAATAGGGAATGGTGATCAGAAACAACCAGATACCCCGGCTTGCCGGGGGCCGGGTGGCGATGAAGAAGGCAGTCGGAAAGCCGACGATCAGGCAGATCAGGGTGGCCACGGCAGCTTGCCAGATCGACCGCCAGAAGATGCCGATGTATGTCCATTCGATCTGCGCAGGCTCGTCGCCGAACAATCCGCGGGTGACAA
>JANNNF010000018.1:0-5776 GCA_031398405.1 Rhodobacterales bacterium
CCTCGGCACCCTCTGCCAGTTCCATCACGGTGACGCCCTGGAAGTTCTGCAACCGCAACACATCATCGGCCGAGGCGGGAAGCCCCTCCTGCACGCTAGGCAGGTTGATATCGTTGTTCACATACTCGCTGTTGACGGCCAGAACTTCGCGGCCGTCGATGCTGAACAACTCCATCCCGTCGGTGTTTTCGCCGAATACGCGGTCGGATCCGGCGGTCGGAATGCCCATGGCCGGGTCAAAGGCAGGGGCGTCCGAGAACAGCGCATCGCCCCAGCTTGCGACGATCTTCCACGAATAACCCGCAGGCACATGCACGGTCGCATCGGTGGCGGCGGCAATCTGCTGGAACGGGAATCGCGAGGCCTGCTGGGCCAGCGCGGTGGTGCCTTTCAACAGGCCCGCGCCCATCACAGCAGCACCCGACCCGAAGGCAAGAACGCCGCCCAAAAACCCGCGCCGCGAGAGGGCGCGTTCGACGACGCGGTCAAAATCCTGCACCAAGGGGCGCGGAAAATGGGTTTCGTCCCATGCGTCGGCGGTAAGTCTTTGCGTCTTGCGGTCCATGATATCCTCACGTCTGGCTGGAATGGTTATGCTCGGCTTGGCAAACTGCGCGCCGACGCTGCTCTGATGATATTGCATACAAGACAACAAGCCCGTGACAGCCGAGCCAGTTACCAAGCGGTTCACCGCATCTGGCATCGTTCGGGCAGCGACTGAGCCGACAAGGAACACAAAGCCACATCCCCCGGGCGATCCAAGTCGGAGGATCCGGCACAAGACCTTCGAACAGCTGCTATCGGCAGCGCTGCTTCGCAGCAAGGTACAGGACCAACCGTCCACAAAGGGCGGAACACGTTGACGTGCCTGGCTGGGCTGAGTTGCCCTTTGCTGCGCCACCGCATGGCCTGTTCCAGCCCATAGCCGCGTCTCGGACAGGCCGCAGAACAAGTGGCCGATGCGGGTGCAATGGCACGTGCACGGCCCGAAGCGGCCATAGGGCGGCCGCAGGACTTACTGGCCTGAACGCCTGCTGGCGACTTCGTTGACGTGCGGCCAATTCGGTTTGCTGGAGGCATGTGATTGCATTTCTGAGGCCAGGGGAGCATCGTATATGAGGAGGTGGCGTCTGGGCGGTGACGCTGCTCGGGTTTGCCCGGGGGTTGCGCAATGGAGAAAACCGAGTCCCTGTTTGGTCTGCTGCGGCAGGCCGCAAAGCCGGACGTCGCGTTGGCCATTGAAAACCTGGTGCGCGACGGCACGGACAGCGACCTGAACCGGGTGAATGTTCCGGCGTTTTCAGTTCGACACGGGCTTGACGAAGAGAGCACGATCAAAGGGTTCCTTCATGCTTCGACTTTGGGCCTGTTCGAACTGACGTGGAACGTACTTTGTCCGGGCTGCGGAGGCGTACTTGACACCAACGCCTCGCTGAAGACGCTGGTGAAAACCGAATACAACTGCGCGCTATGTGCTGCCGATTACGCGCCGACGTTGGACGAACTGATCGAAGTCACCTTCACGGTCAATCCGGGGATCCGGCGGATCGCGCAGCACCGACCGCACGAGCTTTCTCTCAGGGACTTCCTGCGGGACATGTACTGGGGGTCGTGGGTTGACGTAACCGATGAAGGCTTTGACAAGCTGATAAACGAGGCCCTGCTGGACACAATGGAACTGGCTCCGGGTGAGCGCGCAGTCATGTCGCTGACCTTGCCCGAGGGCTATATCATCGTGTTCGAGCCGGTGACCCATGCCGTGCAATTCGTGCCAGTGTCGGGCGAACCTTTGCGCGAGCGGCAAACCCTGACCGTCATCTACGACCGTGACCACCATCACACTGCCGAAGTGCCTCTGCGGCCCGGGCCCTTGCGGCTGACGCTGGAGAACCGCACCGACACGCGCACGCTGCCCGCTGTGTTTATCGCAGGGGACGTTTTGCACGATTTTCTGGGGGCAAGGCGGCCATACCTGACCGCCAAGCGGCTTTTGTCGAACCAGACGTTCCGCGACCTCTATCGCACGAACACGCTTGCGATCGGCCAACGGATGACGATCACGAGCCTGACATTTTTGTTCACCGATCTCAGTGGATCGACTGAATTGTACGAACGGGTTGGCGATCTGGTGGCATTCGATCTGGTGCAGGGGCATTTCCAGGTGCTTCAGGGGATCGTAGCGGATGAGGCCGGGGCCGTGGTCAAGACAATCGGCGATGCCGTGATGGCGACGTTTGCCACGCCGGGGCGCGCCGTCGCTGCCGCAGTTCGCATGCGCGCGGCAATGCGTGAACTCAACGCGCAGGCCGGGCGGGATGAACTGATGCTGAAGATCGGGTTGCACGAGGGGCCGTGCATCGCGGTCAATTTGAACGAACGGCAGGACTACTTCGGGCAGACCGTCAATATCGCGGCCCGCGTGCAAGGCTTGGCGACTGCACGCTCGATTTTCGTGACCAACAGCGTTGTAGAGGATGCGCAGACCGCAAGACTGCTCGCCGACTTACACCTAGCACCCGTTCTGCAAAAGGTGAGTTTGCGCGGAATTGCCCGCAACATTCCCGTTTACGCGATCGGCTGACTTGAAATCGCCTGTCGCCGCCCTCTGCGTTGATGAGCAGCGGAAAATGCTGCGTGAAGACCGAATGAATGCTCTGGCTCACTGATACATGTGCCGTGCTGCACTGCAGTCAGGCCAGTTGCCGCCCTGTAGCTATGGTATGCCACGATAGCGAACGAGAACCTCGCTTTTACGGCGCACAACCGCTTGTCCGATCGCGACCATCATGGCAAGGATCTCGCTGCGGGACCACTCGAACGGCAGCTTCGGGAAAGCGGTCACGCAACACGGGGATGATCCCACCAACGGCTTTGGGCCAAACTCGCCGGGTCCGCTCCGAAATATCAGGGTCTGCGCCAAGCAAGACAGGGAAGGGCATGTCAGGCAAGGTTTCGGCGGGTCTATTCGGACGAGCCGGCATTCGAGCCTTTTCGCAAACTTCTACGGGACTGCATCCTGTCCGTCTGGTCGATCTTGGCGGGGGACGAAGTTCTTGGCGAAATCTTGACCTTACGCCGCCTGCATTCCTTGCACAGCGCAGCGACCGAGCTGGGAACCACAAAAGCGTTGTTGGAGCCCTTTCTGGTCGTGGCCGGGGCAATCCCCACAGTCGACCCGCGCCCAGCCAGTCGACGGGCTTTCGATGTAAACGAGCATGCCGCGCTTCTGGCTGATATCCCGCACCTTGCTTGCCTTCGAGCGTTGCAAGAGGCGATCGGGGCCAGTCGCAATGAAATCGAGGCTTTGGTGGATGGGGGCTTCTGGTGCCCCGATGTTCGTCTGACACTGTTTGTCTGCGGTAGAGCCTTGATGAGGGCAGAAGCCTTCTAAAAGGCTTGGTGTCTGCCGCCCAACCGATTGAAGCGGATCCTGCCATCTGGGAGGGCTAGTTCGAAGCGAAGAACCGCGCAGGTGTAAGCCAAACCACCCTGATCGATGCCATCCGGCGTGGCAAACTTGCGGTTGGAGGCACCAAGCACAACGGTTCCAGCGCGCTCCGGGTCGTTCGGGCCGACGTTGATCTTCTTATAACCACATCCTGGCGCACGCCGATCGGGCCTAATCCCGGCAGCCGTCTTTGGTGTCTCAGTTGGCATCAAGGGTGAGGGGCGGTTCCTGGCGTTGATCAACGCCGTAGCAGCCATTCCAAAGCTTTGGGAATCGGGCAGCAGTTCTAGCTTTGCCTCGAATGCGCACGAAAATCTCTAAATTGCGCAAGCTTATGCCTTATCAACAAAAATTGTAGATAAGGCATAAGCGTGCGCACTCCATCACGAATCGCGAAAATCCGGATAATTACACAATATAAATCAATGTATTATACGGTCTTCTTCGCGCTGCACCCGTAAGCCTGCGCATCTAAGGCATAAGCATGCGCACCCTGCCAGGCAGCCAGCAAAAAGCCCGCAAAAGCGGGCTTTCGGTGTGGACGATGTGGATGTGGGTCAGGACGTCTTTTGCATCAATTCTGCCAATCTGTCGGGGTCGAAAGCACTTTCGTAGTCGTCCACACTGAACGGCGAATAGCCCGTGGGTATCCCCGTTCTTTCTGCGAAGCCTGCTTCGATGTGCTCGATTCCGATGGCCGCCTTTCCGTCGAGGACGCAGAAATCGAGGGCACTCCTGATCAGTTCGATCGCCAGCCCCCAACGCATGTTGCAGGAGAACGCCAACACATCGTAGAAGCTCTCATACGAAAGGGGCTGAAAATCAACCGCGACCTGATCGCCCAAGGCAAAGGCAAGACGGTTCATTTCGTCGCGATCCTGCGGAAGCTGAATGTCTCCGAAGTGGATCGGGTCCATCAGAAACTTGAGTTGCTCGTAGCTCTGAACGTAACGTGCCAACTCGGGCACGCCCGAGAGAATGAGGACCAGCGGCCAACTAGCCTCCTTCATCAGCGTCTTGAAGCCATCCAACACGATTGTGTTGGAAGCTTCTTTGTTCGGACCGAACATATGCTGAGCTTCGTCAAAATGGATGCCGATCACCCCCTGCAGTTTGGCTTGCTCGAGAACCTTTCCCCAGATGTATGTCTGTGTTCTCTGTGCGTTCATCGGGTAGTGAAGAGCCTCTAGCGCCTTTATGCCGAGGTCTTTCCAGTTCAGGGTGCTGGAAAGGGAGCACTGTACGAAGCGGGCTGGCAAGCCATTCGGCAGGATCGCACGTTCAAGGTTAAATTTCTGGATTACCTCGTTGATTTCACGCGTCTTGCCCGTGCGGGATGAGCCGGTAACGAGCAGGCCACGGGACTCGAAGCGGCAACCGGAACGCAACATGCCGAAATGGACCGAAACCCTTTTTGAGAACTGCTTGTCGAGGACCTTTCGACGGGGTAACTCATAGTATGACGCTGCAGTCCTTGTCGTCAGCTGCGCTTGGTCTTCATCGATGTAACTCATTCTGACCTCTTCGGATTGGCGGGTCGTCCCATGAACACGCGTCTTGTTTCTGGTGATGGTTTTGACCGATTTCCGGTATTGTCGGGGTGAGGCGGATTGGGCTGGGTGTCGGCAGCACGGATTGATGGTCGCGGCGATGTACCTTCAAGGTTCTCTGGAATCTGCCGTTCATCGGGCGCAGCTTCTTTTCCGGTTGCCGGCTCGGCCTCCACGACGGTCCCATCGATCACGGCATCGGTGTCAGAAAATCTGAAGACAAAACCCTCCGGATTCATTGCGGTGATCTGATCGGGTGCCACCGTTCCCGCTGGCACCGGCGTTTTCCTGATTGCGCAACCTCGTATCATCACTCGGGCCTTTGCCTCACACTCTGCGCGCGTCGCGAAGCTGCGGCTCAGCCCCCGCTCCACCCCGATACGATTCAGTGTGTTCTCGAGGGCTCGGCGCGTCTTGGCTAACCGGTCCTCGTATATCTCGGTCATGTCGAGCGTCTCTCTCCGGCACGCTTCGAAAAGATTGAGGATCTCGGGAAGCGTCATGTCCGCGAAAGCTGTGACCTGCAGCTCAACCTCAATCGGTTCTTTCGTCCTGGGCAGCAGGACGGTGGCGCGGTTCATGTTGTCAGGGTCGACGAAAACGCGGGCCTTGCCCCTTACCCTCGCATAGCCCGGTTTGAATAGCCCCTAGTTTGCTAGACGCCTTGCAGTTTCAGTTTCTGCTGCTGTTCGAAGGCGATCGGTGACAGCATGCCGTTCCTAACGTGCTTGCGCTGCGGGTTGTAGAAAAATTCGATGTAATCGAACACGTCGCGCCG
>JANNNF010000031.1:0-2289 GCA_031398405.1 Rhodobacterales bacterium
GGAGCGCCTCGGTCTGGCCGCGGAGTACGCGTTCCGGCTGACGCCGCTGCCTGCCATGCTGCGGCTTGCCACCCGCGCTCCGGGCTTGGGCGATGCACCGTCCACGCGGCGGGTGTACCGGCTGACGGGCGTGGTGCCGAACACGCTGACCGACGCGCGCCACAGGGTGGTAGACGCATTGCGCGACTATGGTGGGGCTGCGGTCACGCTGGCGGAACTGGCTGAGGCCGCAGGGTGCGGGGCGTCGGTCGTCAAGGGGTTGGTCAAACTGGGCGTGGTGGTCGAGGAGGACGCGCCAAAGGATTTGCCCTATCCGATTCTGCGCCCGACAGGGGGCGCGCGGCTGGCCGGTGATCAAGTGGTGGCGGGCGACGCGCTGGTCGCTGCGGTCGCTTTGGGGGGGTATTCCTGCACGCTGCTGAAGGGCGTCACCGGGTCTGGCAAGACCGAGGTGTATTTGGAGGCGGTGGCCGAATGTTTGCGCCGGGGGCAGCAGGCTTTGGTGTTGTTGCCGGAAATTGCGCTGACAGCCGATTTCCTGACCCGGGTGCAGGCGCGGTTTGGCGCGCGGCCTGCGGAATGGCATTCCGGCGTGACGATGACCGAGCGCCGCCGGTTGTGGCGCATGGTCGGGCGCGGGGACGCAGGGTTTGTGGTGGGGGCGCGGTCGGCGTTGTTTCTGCCGTTTCAAGATCTTGGGTTGATCGTGGTCGATGAGGAACACGACACATCCTACAAGCAGGAGGACGGTGTGCTGTATCACGCCCGCGATATGGCGGTGCTGCGGGGCGCGATTGCGGGCTGCCCGGTGGTGCTGGCCTCGGCCACGCCGTCCCTGGAGTCTTGGGCCAATGTCGAGGCTGGCAAGTATGGCAGGCTTGACTTGGGGTCGCGGTACGGGGCGGCGGAAATGCCCGAGATGCGGGCGATTGATATGCGGGCTGAAACGCTGGCGCATGACTGCTGGATATCCGCACCACTGGCTGCGGCTGTGCAGGCCCGGGTGGATCGGGGCGAGCAGGCGTTGCTGTTTTTGAACCGCCGTGGCTTTGCGCCAGTGACTCTGTGCCGGGCCTGTGGGCATCAGGTGGGCTGCGATCATTGCGACGCGCGGATGGTCGAGCATCGGTTTCTGAAACGCCTGCAATGCCACCAATGCGGGGCAACAAAACCTGTGCCGGTGGCCTGCCCGTCTTGTGCGGTCGAGGGCAAGATGGCCCCGGTCGGGCCGGGGGTCGAACGGCTGGCCGAGGAAGTGGTGGCGCGCTTCCCGAAAGCCCGTGTTGCAGTGTTGTCGTCAGATCTGTTCGGGTCGGCGCGTGCGTTGAAAGAGCAGATCGTGGCGATTGCGGCGGGGTCGGCGGACATTATCATCGGCACGCAGATCGTCGCCAAAGGGCACAACTTTCCGCTGCTGACGCTGGTCGGGGTGATTGATGCCGACCTTGGGTTGATGGGCTCTGACCTGCGGGCGGCGGAGCGGACGTTCCAACTGATGCGGCAGGTGGCCGGGCGAGCCGGGCGGGCGGAACTGCGCGGGGTGGCAGCGTTGCAGACGCATCAGCCGGATCATCCGGTGATCCGGGCCATTCTTGGCGGCGATGAGGAGGCGTTCTGGAAAGCGGAAGCCGCAGAGCGGCGGATGGCTGGCGTGCCGCCTTATGGTCGGATGGCTGGGATCATCCTGTCAGGCCCTGAACTGGCCCCGGTGTTCGAATTTGGCGCCGAACTGGCGCGCCTGGACGAGCCGTTGCGCCGGGTGGGCGCGCAGGTGTTTGGTCCGGCACCTGCCCCTGTTTCCCGGGTGCGCGGGCGGCACCGGGTACGGCTGTTGGTGACGGCTGGCAAGTCGGTCGCGTTGCAGGCGGCATTGGCGGAATGGGTGGGGCAGTTGCGGTTGCCCAACGGGCTGCGGCTTGCGATTGATATTGATCCGCAAAGCTTTTTGTGACGGCCGGTTATTAAATTGAGCGGCAAGCGCCGCAGATTCTTTAGTGGCGCCGCAATCGGCAAGGGCCGATTGTGCGCATGCACGCTGTGCGGCAGATCTGAGCTAAAGTGAAAAGCGATGGCGTTTGCGAGGCCGGTTGGTGCCGGGACTGTGTTTGCGGGGCGGGGGTTGGTTGCTGCCGAAGGACTCGCAACACAGCGGGGGGTGGCCTATATTACCCAATATCATAGATGGAGAGATCGGATGTTCTTTCAAGATCGCGGCAAATTGGACATGGTCAGCGCGGACAAAGCTCTGCCGGGGCGACCCACGCCTTTGCCAACCGCTGAGACGCATTT
>JANNNF010000047.1:0-9905 GCA_031398405.1 Rhodobacterales bacterium
GATCTTCGTTCTGGCGATCCCGTTTGGCCTGATGTTCTGGGCTTGGGGTCTGATCAGCGAACAGCGTCTGCCTACCCATGGCCCACTGGCCCGTGCATGGCGCGAAGCAGGGGCCGTGACGGCCGCGATATTTCGGGCCTGAGGGCCCGTGACACAATTCCCGGGCCTGAAAACCCGGCAAGCCCTGCGGCCCGAAACAGGGCCATAGGAGCCGTCCAAAAGGGGTCGTGCGCCCGCGCCCCGGTGAGGACCAACCATTCGCCCCATCCCCAGATATCGGGGGCGGGGAGACACTCGGAAGGGTATGACGCCCGACCGTGAACCCGGCCGCAGGGAATGCGGCGTCAGTCTACCCTTTTGGAGGACACTATGGCTGACAGATCTGACCTGAGTTTCACAGGTCTCACCGACGAGCAGGCGCAGGAACTGCACTCTGTTTACATGAGCGGGCTTTGGCTGTTCACAGCCGTGGCTATCGTAGCCCACTTGGCTGTCTACATCTGGCGCCCTTGGTTCTGAGGAGGATCACACCATGTCGAAATTCTACAAAATTTGGCTGATCTTCGATCCACGTCGCGTTTTTGTGGCACAGGGCGTGTTCCTGTTTCTGCTGGCGGCGATGATCCACCTCGTGCTGCTGTCGACCCCGGGCTACAACTGGCTGCAAGAAGCTGGCGCACGTTATGTCGTCGAAGCCCCGGCTGCACCGTAAGTGCACCACCCATGTCGCGGGCGGGCGCAAGGTCGCCCGCGACCATCATAACCAACGCAGCAATCGTCAGAAGACAACCCCGTGTGCCGTACCTTGGCACCCAAGAGGGTCGCCTGACCAAGCGGAGAGGGAAGCATGGCACTGCTCAGCTTCGAGAGAAAATATCGCGTGCCGGGAGGCACGCTGGTTGGCGGAAATCTGTTCGACTTCTGGGTCGGGCCATTCTACGTCGGCTTCTTTGGCGTCACGACCTTCTTCTTCGCGGCGCTTGGGACCATTCTGATTTTTTACGGAACCGCCCTGCAAGGTGTCTGGAATCCGTGGCTGATTTCAATCGATCCGCCCGCGGTCGAATTGGGGCTTTCGTTTGCTCCGCTCGCACAGGGTGGGCTGTGGCAACTGATCACAATCTGCGCGCTTGGGTCGTTCATATCATGGGCGCTGCGCGAGGTTGAAATCTGCCGCAAGCTGGGGATGGGCTATCATGTGCCTGTCGCCTTTGGCGTCGCGATCTTTGCCTATGCAACCTTGACGGTGTTCCGTCCGATCCTCATGGGGGCCTGGGGCTATTCCTTCCCCTATGGCATTTTCAGCCACCTCGATTGGGTCAGCAACACCGGCTACACCTACGGGAACTTTCACTATAACCCGGCGCATATGCTGGCGGTCAGCTTTTTCTTCACCACCGCCTTGGCTTTGTCTTTGCATGGCGCGCTGATCCTCTCGGCGGCCAACCCTGAAAAGGGCAAGGAAATGCGGACCCCAGAACATGAAGACACCTTCTTTCGCGATCTGATCGGGTATTCGGTCGGCACCTTGGGTATCCACCGGGTGGGGCTGCTGCTGGCTCTGAACGCCGGGTTCTGGTCCGCCATCTGTATCTTGATCTCTGGCACGATCTGGTTCGACCAATGGGTTGTCTGGTGGGACTTTTGGCTGGAACTGCCTTGGTGGGCTGGCATCGCAGGAGGCGTAAATGGCTGAGTATCAAAACATCTTTACTCAAGTTCAGGTCCGCTCTGTACCTGAAATGGGAATGGTTGAAGGGGTTGATCTGGCCAACCGCAGCAAGGGGGCGACGTTCAGCAACCTTGCGGGCTGGATGGGCAACGCGCAGCTGGGGCCGGTCTATCTGGGCACTATGGGCACCATCTCGTTGGCAGCCGGTCTGACATGGTTCTTCATGATCGGTGCCTGGTATTGGGATCAGGCTGGCTACAACCCGGCGGTCTTTTTGCGCGACCTGTTTTGGTTCTCGCTTGATCCACCGGCAGAGGAATATGGGCTGTCGTTCCCTCCGATTGCGGAGGGTGGATATTTCCTGATCGCCAGTTTCTTCTTCCTGATTTCGCTCAGCGCGTGGTGGGTGCGAACGTACCTGCGGGCCGAGGCTTTGGGGATGGGCAAGCATGTTGCCTGGGCTTTTGCGTCGGCCTTGTGGCTGGTGTTGGTGCTGGGTCTGTTCCGCCCGATCCTGATGGGGTCGTGGTCCGAGGCTGTGCCGTATGGCATCTTCAGCCATCTGGATTGGACCAACAACTTCAGCCTGACCTACGGCAACCTGTTCTATAACCCGTTCCACGCGCTTTCGATTGTCTTCCTGTACGGATCAGCCCTGCTGTTTGAGATGCACGGGGCAACCATCCTGGCGGTCAGCCGGTTTGGCGGCGATCGTGAGTTGGAACAGATCGTGGACCGCGGCACCGCTTCGGAACGGGCTGCCCTGTTCTGGCGCTGGACCATGGGGTTCAACGCAACAATGGAAGGCATCCACCGTTGGGCGTGGTGGTTTGCGGTTCTGGTCACGCTGACTGGCGGGATCGGAATTTTGCTGACCGGGACTGTCGTTGATAACTGGTATGTGTGGGCCCAAGACCACGGCTATGCGCCGCTACAATAGGAGAGATCATGTCTGAGTATTTTCAAGAAAAGCGCCGGACGCATCTGATCTATTGGGTCACGGGACTGATGTTGAAAGGGGCGGGCTGGGCTGCGGCCTTTGTGATTGGCACCGCCTTGGTTCTTGGAGTTTTGTATGGGGTAAGCCTTCTGCTGCCGCCCGAAAGCAAAGAAGCGCCGTCTCCCTACGGTGCGCTGGAACTGCCGCTGACCACGCGTATCGCATAAAAGGGTGGGGGCGGTTGCCGCCCCCACCGTCCGCAAAATTCGGGCCCATTCGGCCCGGATCCGGGTGCAGCATGTCCCGGTTTCCTTCCTGTTGACGACAGGCCCCTTCGTGCCGTGCGGGCCACCCCGTCACGGCACATTTTTTATTCCCCGGAGGCTGATGATGTCCAAATTCCCCACCCTAGACCGTGTTGCATCCCCCGCTGATCTTAAGGCGCTGAGCGATGCAGAGTTGGGGGCTCTGGCCGGGGAATTGCGGCGTGAGACGATTGAGGTGGTCAGTCAGACCGGTGGGCACCTTGGGTCAAGTCTGGGGGTGGTGGAACTGACAGTCGCCATTCACGCGGTGTTCAACACCCCGTTGGACAAGTTGATCTGGGACGTGGGCCACCAATGCTATCCGCACAAAATTCTGACCGGACGCCGTGACCGGATGCTGACCCTGCGTGCCGAAGGGGGGCTGTCGGGGTTCACCAAGCGGTCGGAGTCTGAGTATGATCCGTTCGGGGCGGCTCATTCGTCCACTTCCATCTCTGCCGCTTTGGGGTTTGCTGTGGGCCGTGAAATGGGGATGCCCGTGGGTGATACCATCGCAGTCATTGGCGACGGGGCCATAACGGCGGGCATGGCATACGAAGCGATGAACCACGCGGGCCATTTGAAGGAACGGATGTTTGTCATCCTGAACGACAACGACATGTCGATTGCCCCGCCTGTGGGGGCGATGTCCACCTATCTGAACTCGATTGCAGATAAAGGCCCGTTTGCCGCGCTGAAGGCTGTGGCCGAAGGGTTTGAAGCTGCGTTGCCCGGACCGGTGCGCGACGGCGCGCGGCGGGCGCGGCAACTGGTGACGGGGACCCCGGGGGGCGGCACGCTGTTTGAGGAATTTGGGTTCAGCTACATTGGCCCCATAGATGGCCACAACATGCCGCAACTGCTGGCGACGTTGCGTGCGGCGCGGACGCGGGCGACGGGGCCGGTGCTGATCCACTGCGTCACCGTCAAGGGCAAGGGTTACGCCCCCGCCGAAGGGGCAGATGACAAATACCACGGTGTCGCCAAGTTTGACGTGGCCACCGGCGCGCAGGTCAAGGGCAAATCGAACGCGCCGAGCTACACGGCAGTCTTTGGCGAAACCCTGACCGCCGAGGCCGCGCGCGACCCGCGCATTGTGGCGATCACCGCTGCGATGCCGGGGGGAACTGGGCTTGATATCATGCAAAAACGCTTTCCCGCCCGGGTGTTCGATGTAGGTATTGCCGAGCAGCATGGCGTGACCTTCGCCGCCGGTCTTGCGGCGTCGGGCATGAAGCCGTTCTGCGCCATCTATTCCAGTTTTCTGCAGCGCGGGTATGATCAGATCGTGCATGATGTGGCGCTGCAAAGACTGCCCGTCCGCTTTGCCATCGACCGGGCGGGGCTGGTGGGGCAGGACGGGGCGACCCATGCAGGTGCGTTTGACGTGGGTTTCTTGTCCAACCTGCCGGGCTTTACTGTGATGGCGGCGGGGGATGAAGCCGATCTTGTGCATATGATTGCCACGGCGGTGGATTATGACGCGGGGCCGATTGCCTTCCGCTATCCGCGCGGTGAAGGGGTGGGGGTGGATATGCCTGTGCGGGGTGTGCCGCTGGAGATCGGCAAGGGCCGGGTGATGCGGCAAGGCAACGATGTGGCGATCTTGTCGTTTGGCGCCCACCTGTCTGAAGCGTTGGCGGCGGCAGAACTGCTGCAGGCTGCAGGCATCAGCGCCACGGTGGCCGATGCGCGCTTTGCCAAACCGCTGGATACCGGGCTGATTGACCAGTTGATGGTGCATCACGCCGCACTGATTACGGTTGAACAGGGGGCCATGGGCGGCTTTGGCGCGCAGGTCTTGCACTATCTGGCCAATTGCGGGGGGTTGGACCTTGGCCGCGCCATCCGCTGCATGACATTGCCTGACATTTTCATTGATCAGGCCAGCCCGACCGCGATGTATGCACAGGCGGGTTTGCGGGCGCAAGATATTGCCGAAAAGGCGCGCACCACCCTGCAAAGCCGCCAAACGGGTGCCGGACGGCTGGCGACAAAGCCTCGGCTGGTCTGACAGCTGCCCCAAAGCGAGGGCATTTGCACAACGCCCTGCCGGAAATGTGCAGGCCGGGGTCAGACTTGACTTGCATGGGGCGTTGCTCCGTCCAATGTTCTGTGGCAAGACCACGGCAGCAGAAATCTAGACCGATGAGTTCAGAATGAGCGAATTCTCCTCCCGGCGTGTGATGATGGTGGACACGCAGGTCCGCCCTTCGGACGTGACCAAATTCCCGATCATCGAGGCCATGCTGGCCGTGCCGCGTGAAGTCTATGTGCCCCGCGCGATGGCCGAGGCAGCATATCTTGGCGAAAACGTGCTGATCGCCCCGGGTCGTGTGATGCTGGAGCCACGCACATTGGCCAAGTTGCTGGACGCACTGGATATTCAGCCGGATGAAATGGTGCTGGATCTGGGATGCGGGCTTGGTTATTCGACCGCAGTGATTGCCCGTTTGGCCGAGGCAGTGGTGGCGGTTGAAGAAGACGAAGGGCTGGCGGCTGATGCACAGCGCACCCTTTCGGTCGAAAACGTGGACAACGCCGCCGTGATCGTGGGTTCACTGACCACAGGGTCAGCAAAACATGGCCCCTTTGACGTGATCACCATTCAGGGCGGGGTTGAGGCCGTGCCTGCTGCGATCCTTGGACAACTGAAAGAAGGCGGGCGCATTGCGGCCGTGTTCATGGAAGGCGCGCTTGGCGTGGCGCGTGTGGGATATAAGGTAGATGGGGTGATGTCATGGCGCTTTGTGTTCAACGCCTCAGCCCCGGTATTGGCCGGATTTACCGCAACGCGCGGGTTTGTATTGTAGGGCCTTAGGGCCCAGATTCGGCTGGAAATCCCAGCCTTGGCTACAGCGTATCACCGCTGCAGCACCCAAGAATGAGGCGACACGATGCGGAACTGGCTCAAAGCGGCGTTTGTGGTGGCGGCAGGGGCAATGCCCGTTGGGGGCCACGCGGAAACGTTGGCTGATGCACTGATCGCAGGCTATCGCACTTCCAACCTGCTGGAACGCAATCAGGCGCTGCTGCGCGCAGCAGATGAAGATGTGGCGATTGCGGTGTCACAGCTGCGCCCGCTGATTTCGTACACCGGGCAGGTGGGTCTGACCAAGGAAAAGCTGCTGCCACGCGGTATTGTCACGACCGAAGCCCTGTCCTCCAGCCTGACCCTTTCTGCCGACTTGGTGCTGTTTGACTTTGGCAGGACTCGTCTGGGTGTTGAGGTTGCCAAGGAATCTGTCCTTGCCACCCGGCAGGAATTGGTGGCGCAAGAACAGCAGGTGCTGTTCGATGTGGTCAATGCCTATGTCGAGATTTTGCTGCAACAACAGATTGTTGCCCTGCGCCAATCCAACTTGCGGCTGATCACGCAAGAACTGCGCGCCGCCAATGACCGCTTTGAGGTGGGGGAAATTACCCGCACCGATGTGGCGATTGCCGAGGCCCGTCTGGCCGGGTCGCGGTCCAACCTTGCTGCCGCCGAGGGCGACCTGCTGGTCGCGCGTGAGGCATACAAGCTGGCGGTTGGCAACTATCCGAGCCGTCTGGCAGCCTTGCCGGCCTCGCCCCGCGTGGGCAAATCGCTTGAGGAAGCGCAGATTGTTGCCATGCGCTCTCACCCGTCGATCCGACAGGGCCAGCATCTGGTCAAGGTTGCCGATTTGCAGGTCGAAGTCGCAAAAGCCGCCATGAAGCCCAGCTTTGGGTTGGGGGCTGATGTATCGGTGGCGTCACGCGATACCTCTGGCAGTTCGTTTCAGAATGACACGCTGAGTGGCTCGGTCGGGCTGAACATGACCCAGACCATTTATGGTGGCGGGCGGTTGTCGGCCATTTATCGGCGGGCGCTTGCGGGGAAAGAGGCGCAGCGCGCCGGCTTGCATCAGACCATGGCGGTGGTGGCGCAAAATCTTGGCAACGCTTGGGCCGGTCTGGGCGTGTTTGTCGCCTCGATCGATGCCAGCGAACGTCAGATCCGTGCCGCGCAAACCGCCTTTGATGGTGTCAAGGAAGAAGCCACGCTTGGTGCCCGCACGACGCTCGATGTGCTGGACGCGGAACAGGAACTGTTGGACGCCCGCGCCCTGCGGCTGCAAGCCGAAGCTGGCCGGTACGTTGCCGTGTACCAGATTCTGGGGGCCATGGGCTTGCTGACCGCCGACCATTTGCAGCTTGGCATCCCGACGTATGATCCTGATGGCTATTACAACGCGGTGAAGAACGCACCTGCCACATCTTCCCGGGGCAAGAAACTGGATGCCATTCTGAAAAAGATCGGCAACTAAGCCCTGATTTTCGCCAATCGTTAACGGAGCTTGTGGCCTTTTCTTGTGTAAAGGGCGCAAGCGTCTTAGAGTTGTGAAAACATTAACGGGCAGGGCGCTGATGTCAGAACCGATGACCACCCATGAGATCGAAGATGTGCTGTCGTCGATCCGCCGTCTGGTGTCCGAAGATCTGCGTCCCGCGCCCGGTCGACCTGTCGCCAAACCTGCAGACAGCAAGCTGATCCTGACGCCAGCTCTGCGTGTGGTGTCTGAGAGACTGTCGGATCAGACACCGACCGTCGAAATTGCAACTGCACCGCCTGCTGTCACGGGTTTGATGGCCTATCATGATGGCTTTGACCTGACGCCGACCGAACCTGTGCCTACTTTGGCCGATTGGGGGGCTGGGGTCTGGGATGAAAGCCCTAAGGCAATCGACGATGATACATTAGACGAAGGGGTTTCGGACCCGGTTGGTCATGACCTGGCAGCAGAAGTGGTTGTAGAAGCCCCGATGTGGTCTGATGCAGTCGGGGATGCCCCGGTTTGGGATGATGACACCGCCGAGACTTGGGTTGCAGAAGAGCCCATCCCTTTTGTCGCTCATCCCCGCAAACCTGTACTCGCCGCAAATCCTTTGGCCCAAGCTTGGGCTGACCGTGCCGAAGCAGACGTGCGTGCAGAATTGCAAACGGCTGTCGAGGCAAAACTGACGACCAAGCCAGAAGCAACGCCGTCACCTCAAATCGATCCTGCCGCGCAAGATGACGCCGGTTTGTTCCGCGATGACGCCGTCCCGTTTGACGAAGAAGCTTTGCGTGAGGTTGTGCGTGATATCATTCGCGAGGAACTGGCAGGGGCCTTGGGCGAACGCATAACCCGCAACGTCCGAAAACTGGTGCGGGTTGAAATCAACCGTGCGCTATCAACGCGGGATCTCGATCAGACCTGACCTGATTTTGCGACTTAATTCTGCAGCACCTTGCGGTGAAGCTGGGGACCATATGCCATGAAGCAGATCAAAAACGCAAAACGCGCCCCATAAGGACGCGTTTTGCATAAATCGGATCGTTCTATCAGGCCGCTTCGGCCTGATCCGCCTCAAGCGCATGGCGACGCTCTGATTCTTCGCGCGACAACGCAACAGAGGTCCGAACGCCTTTGGACACGAAATCCATCAGGCCCTTGACCACACGCTCGTTCGGGTCAATCCCTGCACAGGACAGCACTTCACGACCATCGCGAGACCGCGCCCAACGGGCAATCTGCTCTGGCCCATTGCCATACTTTTTATCGTCGGCGATTGCATCGTCAAGCGCAGCAAGCACAACAGCAGCAAACAACTTGCGGGCACGTTGCCCCTGTTCATAGTTAAACGCAGTTCCATCAACGAAATCGGCCACTTCGTCGTCCTTTTTCTTGCACTTGTCATTTCAATCATACGCGAATATGGCGATTTTACGACGATTCGGCAGTACCCTTTTGGAATGGCTGCTATGCGCATACAGCATAGCTTTGTTCAGGCACTACTGTATCTAGTCGGCTTGCCAGCCGCTCACCTGCAATATATAGGGGCTGGACAATAATTTTGCAACCTTTTGATAAGGTTTTGTCACAATGGCAAAGATCAACGGCAATGAAATCAAACCGGGCTTTGTGCTGGAGCATGACGCCGGCCTGTGGGGTGCCGTAAAGGTCAACCACGTAAAGCCCGGCAAGGGCGGGGCTTTCGCACAGGTTGAATTGAAAAACCTGCGCGATGGACGCAAGCTGAACGAGCGGTTCCGGTCGGAAGACAAAGTCGAACGGGTCGAGCTGGAAAACAAGGACCAGCAGTTTTTGTATGAAACCGATGGGCGACTGGTGTTCATGGATTCTGAAACCTATGAACAGACCGAGATCGACGCGGATCTGCTGGGCGACCGCCGCCCCTTCTTGCAAGACGGCATGACGGCGACGGTTCAGTATTACGGCGATGAACCCCTGAACGTGACGATTCCGCAAAAAGTAACTTGCCGCGTGGTCGAAACCGAACCTGTGCAGAATGGCCAGACTGCATCAAAGTCTTACAAACCTGCGGTATTGGACAATGGCGTTCGCATCATGGTGCCGCCGTTCATCAACTCGGATGAAATGATCGTCGTGCACACAGAATTGCTGGAATATTCCGAACGGGCCTAAACGGCGCGGGTTCCCCCGCCAAACCTTGGGGATGAAGGCTTAATGAGCGTCTGGTTGCGCCCGTCGCACTACCATCGGACAGCCTTGCTGATTGCAATGGCGGTGTGGTCTGTGGGCTTTGCGTGGCTGACCAATGGTTTGATCACCGTTGCGATGAAAAAGTCAGTTTCCTGACCGTGTATGGCCTGACGGCGGCGGTTGAAGGCGGCGCGCTGCAACTGGCGCTGATCTGCCTCAAGGGGTTTGCCGCCCTGCTGTTCTACATCGCCTTCAACGGGATAGAGCATGAAATGGTCTATCGCTGGCTGTCGCATCACTGACAGGTTTGTGGGGATCAGCCCTCGCGCCGGATCACCGCATCACCGGCCTGCATGTCGCCTTGCGCCTGATCAAACCGCAGATAGGCGATGGCATGGCCACCAGACTGGCTGAACAGCCGCCCCACAACCTTGTCACCGGCGCGCACCTCGGTACCCACTGGGGCTGTGCCATCAATCGCCACCCGCACCAGCCCTTTGCGCAGTTCGGTCTTG
>JANNNF010000067.1:0-3377 GCA_031398405.1 Rhodobacterales bacterium
ACAGGCTGTTCATCACCGCGACATCGTCGCTTTATGCCGTCTATCTGACAACCACCGGCGCGCAGCGGCCCTAGGCCCGGTTCAGCCGGGTGATCAGCAGTCCCGACGCTACAATCATCGCCGCGCCCAGCAGCATAGCCGGGCGGGGAATGTCATCAAAGAACACTGCGACAAACACGATAGCCCAGAGCAGCAGTGAATATTGGTAAGGCATCACCACTGCAGCTTCGGCATGTTTGAACGACCGGTTCACCAGAATATGCGCCAGCATCGCCACCACGCCCAACAAACATAGCGCCATCAGATCGCGGGGTGGTGTGGGTCGCCAGGCTGCTGGATCAAATGCCAGAATGGCGATTGATGCAATCAGCGCACCCCCGGTCTGCCAGCCCACCATCACCGTGTCAGGCGTGCTGCGCAAATTGCGGCCCAACAGCATCGCCCCGGCAAAAGCCGCGCTGCCGAAAATGGCAATCCCTGCGGCTGGCGTCAGGCTGTCAGCTGAATGCTCCATTGCCACGACGACCCCGACAAAGCCCAACGCAATGGCCACCCAAACCGTGACAGACACCCGCTCGCCCAGCACCAGCAGAGCCAAAACCGCAACATAGATCGGTGCCGCGAGCCAAAAGGTCACCACATCCGCCAACGGCAAATAGGCCACTGCGGCATAAAACCCAAAACCTTCGACCACCAACGGAACGGCACGCAAAGCCTGAAGTGAAGGTCGGTCCACCTGCCAGACCCGGGCTAACCCGTCGCGCAACAGAAACGGCGTCAGCACCAAAAGCGCCGAAAGGCTGCGGACCGCCATCAGTTGCGCCACCGAATAGCTGCCCATCAGCCACTTGCCCATGACATCATTCAGCGAAAACATCAGCATCCCTGCCAGCATCAGTCTGATGCCGACCCGCACGTTGGCTTGCATCCGGCTACATCACCGCGCCGATCTGCCACGGCACGAATTCGGCACCGCCAAAACCCAGTTCTTCGGATTTGGTCTGCTTGCCCGACGCCACTGCCACCAGTTCTTCAAAGATCTCGCGGCCCTTGTCGGCGATGCTGACGCCCGCAGTGTTGATATCGCAGCAGTTGATGTCCATGTCCTCGGCCATGTGGGTGTACATCTCTGTATTGGCCGCAAGCTTCAGCCCCGGTGCGGGCTTGAAGCCGGACACTGAACCGCGCCCTGTGGTAAAGGCGATCAGGGTTGCGCCGTTGGCAATCTGCCCGGTGACCGAGGCCGGATCATGGCTGGGGCTGTCCATGTAGGTGAAGCCTAGCGTGGTAATCGGTTGGGCATATTTATAAAACCCCACCATTGGCGCAGTGCCGCCCTTGGCCACGGCACCCAGCGATTTCTCCAGAAGGTGGTCAGCCCGCCACGCTTGTTGCCAGGAGAAGGGTTGTTGTCCATCTCTCCGCCATTGCGGGCGGAATAGCCTTCCAACTACTTGATCCGCGCACGCATCGCCTTGGCAATAGCGGGCGTCGCGGCACGGCGGGTCAGCAAATGCTCGGCCCCGTAGATCTCGGGCGTTTCAGACAGGATCGTAGTGCCGCCGTGCTGCACCAACAGATCCGAGGCCGCCCCCAACGCTGGGTTGGCGGTGATGCCGGAATAGCCGTCTGACCCGCCGCATTGCAGGCCCACAACGATATGCTTCAACGGCGCAGGTAGACGCTCAACCTTGTTGGTGATCTCGGCCATTGCACGCAGTTCGCGCAGGGCGGGATCAATCGTGCGCCGGGTGACGCCCTCTTGCTGAATGGTCATGCAGCGAAAGTTGTTGTGCTGCCGCAGCCGCCCTGCACCCACCAATGCCGGCACCTGCATTGCCTCGCAGCCCAGACCGATCAGGAAGATGCCCCCGAAATTCGCGTGCTGTGCATAGCCCTGCAAGGTGCGGAACAACACCTGATAGCCGTCGCCCTTCAGATCCATCGCGCAACCGGTGTCATGCACGATCGGCACGGTGCCGTCGATGTTTTCAAGGCCCTGAAACCACGGATCGCGCGTCGCTGCTTCGGCGACCAGCTTGGCCACTGTGGCTGAGCAGTTTACTGTGGTCAGCACCCCCAGATAGTTACGGGTTCCGACCTTGCCATCAGCCCGGTGATAGCCGTCAAAGGTGCGGGTCAGATCCAGCACCGGCAAGGGCGCATTCGCCTGCGCCATCGCGTAATTCTGAGTATGTTCGCCCATGCCAAGGTTGTGCTTGTGCACATACGCACCAGCCGCGGTCGGCTCCAGCGCCTGTCCGATGATCTGGCCATAGCGCGGCAGCTCGTCACCCGCCGCGAAATCCGCCAGCGCGAATTTATGCCCTCGTTTCAGGGCTTTCACCAGTTTCAGCCCGTGGTCGGGCAGCGCGGTGCCTGACTCAATGTCTTGCAGGGCAATCGCAACTGAATCTTGCGGGTGCAGGCGAAGACTTGTGCTGGTCAACAACGCAGGCATCCAGCCCGGCAGCAGCATCTTTGATACCGAAGCCAGTTGGGACCGCGCCTTTGCCGTAAACATGATGGGTGTCATTCGCGGGTCGCAAGTGTTTGCCCCCCGGATGATCGCGGGCGGCGCGCCCGGCCTGATCATCAACACCGGATCGAAACAGGGCATCACCACGCCCCCCGGTGATCCGGCCTACAACATCTCGAAAGCCGGGGTAAAGGTGTTCCCGGAAGCGTTGCAGCATCACCAGCAAAGCCGCACCCACGATGCGCGATCTGCTCGAACAACCTGACGTGGCGGGTTTTGTCGACACACAGCCGGGCGAAGACCTTGGGGCGCTTGATGCGCTCCTTCAGGGTTCGACCGAAGCGGAAGCCGACACCTTGCACCTGCTTGCCCCATGCGATTTGCAGGCGATCAAGGCCTGTGGCGTCACCTTCGAGCGGTCCATGGTGGAACGCGTGATCGAGGAACGCGCTGCCGGAAATCCGGCACTCGCCGCCGAAATCCGCACCTGTGTTGAAGGCGTGATCGGTGACAGCCTGCGCGATCTGGTGCCCGGCTCGGCCAAGGCCGCCGAGGTAAAGGCGCTCTTGCAGGCCGAAGGTCTGTGGAGCCAGTATCTGGAGGTCGGCATCGGCCCCGACGCCGAAGTGTTCACCAAGGCCCAGCCAATGGCGGCGGTCGGCTACGGCGCTTCGGTCGGGCTGCATCCGATCAGCAAATGGAACAACCCCAAACCCGAAGTGGTGCTGGTGGTGAATTCCACAGGCCGCATCGTCGGCGCGACCTTGGGCAATGACGTCATGCGCAACCTTGCGGCGCGAGAGCTATTGTAAACCCCCACCAATCGGATGTGAGGAAGTTGACAGGTATTCGGAAGTCATCGATTTTAGAGAAATTGGACAGTTCTTGCACGTAGGGC
>JANNNF010000070.1:0-3067 GCA_031398405.1 Rhodobacterales bacterium
CTGGGCGACCTGCACAAGGGCATGCGCGCGATGTTCACCATGATGAACGAGGCGCGTCTGGGTGTGGGCCTGCAAGGCTACGCGGTGGCCGAAGCGGCCTACCAAAACGCCGTTATCTACGCAAAAGACCGCCTTCAGGGCCGTGCCGTGACCGGCGCGGAAAACCCGAAGGGCCCGGCCGACCCGCTGATCGTGCATCCCGACATCCGCCGCAACCTGATGGATCAGAAATCCTTTGTCGAAGGCGCGCGCGCCTTTACCTTTTGGGGGGCGCATCTGATTGACCCCTCTGTGCGCAATGATGATGCCGCCGCCGAAGGGCTGATTTCCCTGCTGACCCCGGTGATCAAGGGCTTTCAGACCGACAAAGGGTTCGAGATGGCCATTGCGGCCCAGCAGGTCTACGGCGGCCATGGCTACATTGAGGAATGGGGCATGTCACAATTCGCGCGCGATGCCCGGATTGCGATGATCTATGAAGGCGCGAACGGCGTGCAGGCGCTGGACCTTGTGGGCCGCAAACTGGCGCTGGATGGCGGCAAGCACGTGATGGCCTTCTTTGCGATGGTGAAAGATTTCATCAAGGACGCCGAGGGCGATGACCGGATGAAGGGCTTGCTGGACCCGCTGAAGGTCGCGTCAAAACAGATGCAGGCGGCGGGGATGTTCTTTATGCAGTCGGGCATGAAGAACCCCAACGCGGCACTGTCGGGGTCTTATGACTTCATGCACCTGATGGGCCACGTCTGCCTTGGTCTGATGTGGGCGCGTATGGCAAAGGCGGCATATGCCGCCTTGGATGAAGGCACCGGGGACCGCGATTTCCTTGAAGCCAAGATCGCCACGGGCCGCTATTACGCCGCGCGCCACCTGCCCGCCTGCGGGATGCACCTGGCGCGGATTGAATCCGGCGCTGATCCGGTGATGGCGCTGGCGGCCTCTGCGTTCTAAGCTTGTGGCGCGCGGGGTGGGGTGCGGTTCGCGCAAAAACGCTCCCGGCTCCTGCGCCTCTGCCCTCGACCATAGGAACAGCCCATGCCCAAACGCTTTCGCCTCACCCGCCGCTTTCCGGTTGCCATGACAGAAGATGGTTACCGCCGCCTCAAGAAATTTGCCGAAGCGGCCGCACTGGATGAAGGCGAGGCACTGTCTTTCTTGTTTGAAAACTGGACATCGGTGATTAACGAAGACAATCTGACCCACCGTTTGCGCCTGTTCAATTCCGAACTGGAGGCCCGCAAATGATCCGCTATCCAGCAGATGAGCAATTAGAAAAGACTAATCCTGCCACCCGGCACTCCGCCCGTTGCCATTTGCTCTTTCCCAGATACTCCACGGGGGTGCGGGGGTTCGAAAGCCCCGCTCCGCCCTTCATCAAGCAGGGCACCATATAATGATCAAACTTTACTGCTTTGGCGAATCCGGCAATAGCTACAAGGTCGCTCTGGCTCTGACCCTCGCGGATATGGAGTGGGAGCCGATCAAGGTCGACTTCTTCGGCGGTGAAACCCGCACGCCGGAATTTCGCGCGATCAATGAAATGGGTGAGGTGCCGGTTCTGGTCGATGGCGACACCACCCTGACCCAGTCTGGTGTGATGCTGGATTATATCAGCTCCAAATCCGGCAAGCTGGGTGGGCGGTCAGCGGCTGAGCGGCGAGAGATTTTGCGCTGGATGTTCTGGGACAATCACAAACTGTCCACTCAAGTCGGCACGGTGCGGTTTTTGGCAAACTTCCTTCCGCCCGATAAACGTCCCGAGGGTGCCATTCCCTTTCTGCAAGGTCGCCTGAAGGCCGCCTACACGGTGCTGAACGAGCATCTGGCCCATCGCACCTGGGTGGCCGGCGAGGCCGTGACTATCGCCGATCTGTCCTGCTGCGGTTACCTTTATTATCCCGAACCCTTTGGCTTTGATCGGGCCGACTGGCCCCACATCGACCGCTGGCTGACCCGCATATCCACCCTTCCGGGCTGGAAGGCCCCCTATGATTTGATGCCCGGCAGCCCTGCCGACCGGGTTTGAGGAGGACACCATGACCGACGCCTATATTTATGACACCGTCCGCTCGCCCCGTGGCAAGGGCCGCCCTGATGGCGCGCTGCACGAACTGACCTCGGTGGCGCTTTCTGCCAAAATCCTGAACGCGATCAAGGATCGCAACGGGTTGGAAGGTCATGCGGTCGAGGATGTGATCTGGGGTAATGTGACCCAAGTGGGCGAACAGGGCGGATGTCTGGCCCGGTCGGCCGTGTTGGCCTCTGATCTGGATCAGTCGATCCCCGGCCTTGCGATCAACCGCTTTTGCGCGTCGGGCATGGAGGCGGTGAACCTTGCCGCCAACCAGATCCGCGGCGGCGCGGGGCAGGCCTACATTGCGGGCGGGGTCGAGATGATGGGCCGCGTTGCCATGGGCAGCGACGGGGCGGCGATTGCCGTGGACCCGGGATTGGCGATGAAAACCTACTTCGTCCCGCAAGGTATTTCCGCCGACATCATTGCCACCGAATATGGCTTTACCCGCGACATGGCCGATGCCTTGGCGATGGAATCGCAAGCCCGCGCGGCGGCGGCTTGGGCTGACAACCGCTTTGCCCGGTCCGTGATCACTATCCGCGACCAGAACGGTTTGCCCATGCTTTCCACCGACGAATACATGCGCCCCGGCACCGATATGCAGGCGCTTGGGGCGTTGAAGCCTGCATTCAAGGACATGGGCGAATCCATGCCCGGGTTTGATAAGATTGCCATGATGAAATACCCGCATCTGGAACGCATCAACCATATCCACCATGCGGGCAATTCATCCGGTATCGTGGATGGGGCTGCTGCCGTGCTGATTGGAAATGCCGAATTTGGTCGCGCCCACGGCTTGAAGCCCCGCGCCCGTATTCGCGCCACCGCGAAAATCGGCACCGATCCCACCATCATGCTGACTGGGCCAGTGCCCGTAACAGAGAAAATCCTGCGCGACGCGGGGATGAGCATTTCCGACATCGACCTGTTTGAGGTCAACGAGGCGTTTGCATCCGTCGTCTTGCGGTTCATGCAGGCGTTTGATGTGGA
>JANNNF010000115.1:0-4376 GCA_031398405.1 Rhodobacterales bacterium
TTCCTCGCCCTGCTTGATGATGAACGCTTTCTGCGCGTCCGTGAACTTCGATGCTTTCATCCGATTCCGCTCCTCTCCCAGCCGGGAAAACGTAGCGGAAAACTTCAGCTTCAAATGGTCCAGTTTGCGGGGGGCAGAGCACTCCCTAAATCGCGCGTCAGCTCATGCAGGAACACCTGGACCGGCACTATCGCGAAACGCTGGACGCGCCGATAACCACCCTTGGCGGCAAGTCCCCGCGTCAGGCGGTACGCAGCGTGGCAGGGTGGCAAAAGGTAATCGGCTGGCTGAAGCTGCTGGAAAACCGCAGCGCCAAGCATGATGACGGCCCGATTGCCGAATACGACTTCAGATGGATGTGGGCAGAGCTCGGGCTGGAATGGCACCGGATGTAACTTTGGGCCGTGTCTTCTCCGATTATCATCGGCCCAGACCAGACGGTCGATCCGACGCCTAATGCAATGGTAATCGCTCCATAGCTGCCATTCGGACCAAGATGGAAAGGTAGGCCCACGGAGTGGCGTATCACAGCCTGACTCGTCATCCCGGGGTTGGACTATTGTTGATTTGGGGGAACGTGGAGGCATTTTGCAACGACTGGCAAAATGTTTCTCTCCTGGCTGATCGAGTTTCTCTGACGTTGCCTTCCTCAGCAATATGAGGGTTCTCTTCGCAGCGGATTTCCGTAGTATCCATTGTAAATCCAGCAGCGTTACCATCGGACCATCGGCGGAAGGCGTGATGCGGGAAGAAAGATTGAGATCGCAGCTATGGATAACACGTCGCAATCCCTGTTTGAGCGTGGAATGAAGGTGCTGGTGGAAGGCGTATCGTCCGCCTCACGCGGCCCGGCTACGTTCGGTGGCGCACCGCGGTACATGTCACATGGACAAGGCGCACGACTGTATGACGTTGACGGACGCGAATACATCGATTGGATGATGGCGTTTGGTGCTTTGCCCCTAGGCCATGCCCACCCGAAAGTTGTGGAGACGATCACCCGCGAAGTTGCCCGCGGCACCCATTTCGCCACGGCATTGGAGGTCGAGGTTGAGGTGGCTGAAATGCTGGTTGCGCTGTTGCCGCATGTCGACAAGGTAAGATTTGCTAATACCGGCACCGAGGCCTGTATGGCTGCGTTCCGTCTGGCACGCGGCCATACAGGCCGGCGCAAGATCATTAAATTCGAAGGCCACTATCACGGCTGGTGGGATGCGGTCTTGGTCAATACCAACCCACTGCCACCAACGATGCTGGGCCATCCGAACGACCCCATCCGCATCCCTGACAGTTCCGGCATCCCTGAAGAGGCGTGGAAAGACACCATCGTCATCCGATGGAACGATGTCGAGGCATTAGAGCGTGCCATGGCACTGCATGGCTCTGAGGCGGCCTGTGTCGTTACCGAAGGTGTCATGTCTAACATGGGTGTGATCCCGCCGAAGCCAGGCTATCTGTTGCGAATACAGGAATTGTGCCAGCAATACGGGGCCTTGTTTTATCTAGATGAAACAGTGACCGGCTTCCGCCTCGCTCCCGGGGGGGCGGCAGAGCTTTATGGGCTGACGCCTGATCTTACCACCTATGGCAAGGCGCTAGGCGGCGGCTTGCCCATGGCGATGATCGGTGGTCGGGCCGACATCATGGCAGGTCTAGAATGGGGCAAGGTGCTGCATTACGGCACCCACAATGCAGGGCGCTTGGCGCTTCATCTGACCAAGGTCATGCTTGAGACAATGCTGGAAAATGACCAAGCGGGCTTTCACAGGATTAAGGATCTGGGCCTAAAAATGGCTGATGAAGTGCGCCGTGTGGCCAACGCCAGCAATCGGCACGACATCGTGGTTCAGGGCGTTAATTCGATGTTCCAGATATTCTTTACCAAACAGGAAGCGATCACGGACTTTCGCGACTTCTGCACTCATGTCGACCGCCTGAAATTCCGCGACTTTTCCCTTCGCCTGATGGACAGAGGCATTTACCTGAACCCCTCGGCCACGCTGCATTCCTTGTCGTCCCTCGTCCACACGGAGGCGGACATTGCCAAAACCGCCCATGCTATGGCCGAAGTGCTGGAAGAAATGCCTTGAAGGTCGGTATTCTTGGTGTTGGAAATCTGGCGGCCTACCTTGTCCAAGGCGCGCAGAAAGCGGGGCATGACTTTCTTCTTTCGCCGCGCGGGGCCAAAAATGCGGCAGACCTTGCCGCACGCTATGGCTGCGACATTGCGCAAAGCAATCAGGCTTTGGTCGATGACTCAAGTTGCATCCTGGTTGCCCTTCCAGCCGCCGATGGTATCGCCATCCTGCGCGGACTGACCTTTCACAAGGGACAGCTAGTCTGTTCCGCGATGGCGACTGGTGCCACACTCGACGCGGTTCGAGAAGCAGTTGCACCAGCCGAAGTGACCCTCGCCATGATGCCCGGCTATGCCAATGCTTATTCTGCCGGTCCCACGTTGATCTTCCCGGCCAGCGCGGTCTGGGCGGATTTCTTTGCTGCCTGCGGTCCGGTGCATGAACTGGACGATGCGAACAGATTTGAAACCGGAGCGGTCTTTGGAGCGATGTCGGGCGCAACCATCTTTCTGATGCGTCATCTGATTGCGTGGTACGAAGCGAAAGGGATCAGCCCTGACCTCGCACGGTCACTGGTCGCTGAAACGGTCCGCGGCAACGCCGAGGTGCTGTTGCAATCAGATGAAACGCTCGACGCTATCTGCAAAGGCGTCACCACACCGGGTGGCATCACCGAACAGCTTTTGGGGGACCTGCGCCATGACGGCGCGCTTGAAAGCTGGCACAACGCCATGACCCGCGTCTTGATCCGAATGGCTCAACAAAAAGACCACTGACCTGTTGGGCGCGAACCTGCCAATTGCGTCTGACCTCTAACTGAGCATGCGCTAAGCGAGCAAAAGACGTCTGCTTTCCGGCCCTTCAAGTCGATCAGGCCGAGCTGCAGCATTTTCCAATGCTGCAGCCACGAACGTCCGCTTCGGCCGCAAAGCGGACGTGGCCCCACAGAAAATGCTGCGACGAGCATGAGCGACCGCTCTGGGGAAGCGCTACGCGATGTTTACCCAGGCCCGACCGGCAGCAAAGGGCCGACCACATAGGTGGCAAGTCAGAGGAGCGCAGACGTTGGAAAGCTGCCTGGCAGCTGCGCGGCGTGGCTTACACATTGACACCGTGAACAGTGCGCCCAGTCCGTTTTCCAATCGCGGAGCGGAGAGCGCTACCGTGGAGATGGACCCTCGCCTTCAGTTTGTAACCGGACCCCAATTCCGCCGTCTGGCTCAGCGAACAGAAAACGAACGCCATGCTGCGTGTAGACATGGGCCACCGCTTCGACGCTGGCTGAATTTGCTTTCTGCGGGCCTGAGGCTGGGCTTTCGAGACGTTTCAAGGTTGGCAGGGAAACCTTTGCTGAGGTGGCAACTTCGACCTGTGTCATATCCAGCAACGCACGCGCGGCCCTAAGGTGTGCTGCGCTTAGAAACATTTTTGATCTTTATGCATTTTTCTTGATCCTTTCGCCGAATATTGAACATTTATGATCTATATGTATCACACAAGGAGCGAAAGTCAACCAGTGCATCGTGGTGGCGGCGTTCCTTTCAAGTTTCTCGCCTGCCCCGTCATCCTGCATCAGTTTGCCCAAAACAACCCAAGGAATACTGCAATGGAAAAGCTTACTGCACTCTCCAACTTGGCACCCTTCGACGGAACTACTCCTGGAGGCCACTTCCCGAACTTTTCCAGATTGGTCCAACGTCTCATTGAGCTTGTCGCGGCGGAGCGCGACATTGTTGACTTGATCGCGGGGGATGTCGCATGCGACCACTGGATCCGAGATGCGGAGAAGGCGCGCGCATCTGTCGTCTCGGCGGCGGAAAATGCCGTCCGTGCTATGTCCCCGACCCCGACGGATTGTCGATTTCGTATCGTTGCCCTCAATCTTGAGGCGATGCTGCTCACCCATGATCCGAACAAGTACAGCTTCATCGCCGGTGCCATGCTGAGTTCGCCATGGATCTACTACGTGCCCGGGCGTGGGCCGCGTGCGGCGAGAGCGACCGCTTTGCTGAAGGCATTCCGGCAGTCCTTCGGAGAATTGTTGAGCCTCCCGGACTACACGCCCGAGCCTCCCTCCGCACCGGCGATGGCAATGCCGATGCCGATGGCGGCGTAACCGACGGCCGGACAGCCTGACCTGTCTCTGGGCCAAACTGATCAGGGACAGGTTTCTACTGTTTTTCCCAAGACTTCCTGAACTCGATGAAAGGTATCCTTATGATTCCGAACAAGCTTCCCCAAACCAACACTTTGACGATCGCTGGCTGCGAAGAGCCGCTTTTTGTAGGTGCTATCCTG
>JANNNF010000405.1:0-5998 GCA_031398405.1 Rhodobacterales bacterium
GGAATCTCGCCCGACGATATCGCGCGGCTTGAGATCCGTCTCGATCATCTTGGCAAGCAGACTGACCAGTTCACCCGGAAACTCTGTCAACCGACGAGGATCATCCGACGGGGGTGCCACCATATGCAAGGGCTGCATGCCAAGCACGCCTATGAAGGTTTGCATGGTGTTATAGGTGAACATGCCGCCGCAGCTGCCAAAGCCGGGGCAGGCATGACAGGCAATGTGGTGGCGGTAGCCCTCGTCCGGATGGCCTGCCACCTGAAAGGCGCTGACGATATCCAGCTTTTCGCCGGTCTTGGGATCGGTGCCGGGATGGATCGGACCATCCGACATGATGATGGCGGGCAAGTTATGCTCCAACATCGCCGCAAGTGTGCCGACGGGAGGTTTGTCACAGGCGACCACGGCAATTGTGCCTGCGAGGCCGGTTGCACTGAAGTGTTCGCACAAGGCGTCTTGCGTCACCTCGCGTCCGATCAGCGAGTAGCGCATTTCTGGCGTGCCGTTGCGCATCCCGTCCGAGGTTGCGATGGTAAACTCCGGCTGCACCAGCCGAAACCTCAGCTGATCGGGCCCTGTGCCGATGCGGGACCTGAGGGCCTGGTGGATCGCCTCCACCTTGGCCGCAACGCCAAGATAACACTGGCTGTCACCCTTGGTGCCAACCACGCCGACCGAAGGCTCATGAATAAGAGCCGGATCGGTGCCGATCTCGAGGGCAAGGCCGATGGTTTGGGTAGACCGGCCGGGATGGCGGTCGATGAGAACTGCGTTTGGATTGGTCAAGGCGATCTCTTTCCGATTGCTTAGCCGAAGGGCTGAGCCGAAGGCAGGAAGTTATCAGTCTTTATAGAACGTAAGAACCACGAATCTGAAGATGGAAAGTCACTGCTGTCCGGCACCAAATACGGCTGGCACGATGACCGGCGACTTTCGCTATCGGTGGCGAATGCATTGGTGCGATACCGTCAGGCTGCTCCCCGCCCCTCGCGTTGGTCACAGAATGATTTACAGGCCCTGATTTCAAGCAGGTTCAACCGTGATAATTGCGTGTAACGCGTTCAGCAGTGGACATACCCTTTTCGTCGGATTTCTTTGGCTTACCTACGTGCAAAGGAAATCGGATGCTTTTGAGCCTGCGCAATGTCACCAAGAACTATCCCGGGGCGGAAGCGCCGGTTCTTTATCGCATCTCGTTGGATTTGCGGGCCGGAGAGATGCTGGCCCTTACAGGCGAGTCCGGGTCTGGGAAAAGCACGCTTTTGCATCTGACAGGTGGCCTGGATACGGCCGACAGTGGCATCGTGGCGATTGATGGAACTGACCTTACGCCCTTGGACGATCCAGGGCGGGCAGCGCTGCGGCGAGGCACGGTTGGTGTCATCTTTCAGCAGTTTAACTTGATCCCCTCGTTGACGGTTGCGGCCAACATCGCTTTTCAGGCACGGCTTGCAGGGCGGCATGACCCGGACCGCGCGCACCGGTTGGCCACGCGGCTGGGCCTCGCCGACCATCTTGCAAAGTATCCTGAACAGCTGTCTGGTGGGCAACAACAGCGGGTGGCTATCGCCCGCACATTGGCACCACAACCGCGGCTGGTGCTGGCGGATGAGCCGACTGGCAACCTGGATGAGACGACGGCCGACACGGTGTTTGCCCTGATGTGCGAATTGGTTGCAGAAACCGGGGCGGGCCTGATCCTTGTCACCCATTCGGAACGCCTTGCAGCCCGCCTTGGCCGCCGACTGCATCTGCGCGCCGGGCAATTGACGTGACCCGTACCGTTTTTTCCGCCCTGTTCGGCCATTGGCGGCGCAACCCCCTGCACCTGATCACCCTTCTGGCCGGATTGGCCTTGGGAACCGCCCTTTGGTCGGGCGTGCAGGCCATCAATGCCGAAGCGCGGGCCAGTTATGACGCGGCAGCGGCCACATTGGGCGAAGGCAGCTATGCCCAGATCATCGCACAGGACGGCGGGGCCATTCCCCAGCTGTCCTATATCGCACTGCGACGGGCGGGCTGGATTGTGTCACCCGTGCTGGAAGGCGACCTTGGCCGCGTGCGGATCTTGGGGATCGACCCGCTGACGGCACCGAGCGGGATTGGTCCGGTGTCTGTGGATGGCGGGGCTGATCTTGGGGCATTCTTGAGCAGCAAGGGCCAGATTTTTGCTCGCGAGGATGTGCTGGCGAAACTTCCTGAGACGGGTGCGATGGCTGCCATCGCCCCGGACGTTGCCCCCAATACTGCCATCATGGACATCGGGCTGGCACAGCGGCTGCTGGGCCGGGCGGAGCAGATTGACCGGCTAATCGTGTCGCCTGACCAGCCGATCACCCGCCGCCCGCTGGCCGCCATTGACCCCGGTCTGATTGAGACGGCACAGCAGGACAGCAGTGATGTGGCGCGGCTGACAGACAGCTTTCATTTGAATCTGACTGCCTTTGGCCTGCTGTCCTTTGTAGTTGGCCTATTCATCGTGCACGGGGCCGTTGGCCTTGCGTTTGAGCAGCGCCGCCCGATGGTGCGCACCTTGCGCGCCCTGGGTGTGCCGCTGTGTCGGTTGATCGTGCTCATGGCGGTGGAACTAGCGGCGCTTGGCCTGATCGCGGGGCTGGCCGGTGTGGCGCTTGGCTACGCAGTGGCGGCGGCGCTGTTGCCGGACGTGGCGGCCACATTGCGCGGTCTTTACGGGGCTGATGTATCGGGGCAACTGACACTTCGGCCGATCTGGTGGCTGTCAGGGCTGGCGATTGCGATGGGGGGCACAGCGGTAGCGTCTGCTGGTGCGCTGGGGTCGCTGGCACGGATGCCGCTTTTGGCCAGTGCGCAGCCGCGTGCTTGGGTCATGGCGCGGCAGGGCCCCGCTCTGGTCATACTTTCGCTGGGGCTCTTAATGCTGGCAGGGGGGTTGGCGGTCTGGGGCCAAGGGCTGATTGCGGGATTCGTGATGCTGGGAGCGCTCTTAGTAGGCGGTGCGTTGGCCTTGCCACCCCTGCTGACGTTGGCGCTGCGATTGGCCGAGGCGCGCGCGCGGTCGCCCGTGGCGCAGTGGTTCTGGGCTGACACGCGCCAGCAGGTGCCGGGATTGTCACTAGCGCTTATGGCGCTGCTGTTGGCGATGACGGCGAACATCGGCGTGTCCACCATGGTATCGTCCTTTCGGCTGACCTTTGTGGGCTTTCTGGACCAGCGGCTGGCGTCAGAGCTTTACATCTCCGCCACGGATGCCCTGCAGGCCGACAGGATTGTCGCCCTCGCGGAAGCGCAGGGGATTGATGTCTTGCCGATCCTGTCGGTTGACGCGCAGGTGGCAGGGCAGCCCGTGGAGATCTATGGGGCGCGCGATCACGCCACCTATCGCGATAACTGGCAGCTTTTGCGCGCTGTTCCGGATGTCTGGAACGCGCTGGCACGCGGGACAGGTGTGCTGGTCAATGAGCAGCTTTACCGCCGCGCCGGTCGGGATCTGGGGGCGATGGTTTCCGTAGCGCCTGGCCTTGAGCTGCCGGTTCTGGGCATCTACGGCGACTATGGCAATCCGGTGGGGCAAGTTATCCTGAACGATGCGCTTTTCACCCGACAGTTTCCAAGTGTCACGGCCCTGCGCTTTGGCCTACGCCTCGATCCGTCGCATGTTGATGAGTTTCGCGGCAGCTTACGCGATCAGGCGGGGGTGGCTGACAGCGCGATGGTGGATCAAGTGGCGATCAAGGCGCTGTCCTTGTCGGTGTTTGAACGCACATTTACCGTGACGACGGCACTGAATATCCTTACCCTTGCCGTGGCTGGCTTTGCGATGCTGATGAGCCTGTTGACCCTCGCCGACATGCGCCTGCCGCAATTGGCACCTGTCTGGGCCCTGGGTCTGACCCGACGCAGGCTGGCGGCGCTGGACCTGTTGCGCGCTGTGGTGTTGGCCGCGCTGACCGGAGCGTTGGCGCTGCCGATGGGTCTGGCGCTGGCATGGGCGCTTTTGGCTGTGGTAAATGTCGAGGCATTTGGCTGGCGGTTACCGATGTATCTGTTTCCGCTGGATTATTTTCGTCTGGGTGCGCTTGCCCTATTGGCTGCCGCACTGGCAGCGCTGTGGCCTGCATGGCGACTTTCGCGCATGCCACCCGTGCAATTGCTAGGGGTGTTCCGGAATGAACGTTAGGCTTGCTTTTCTTGTCATCTGGCTGCCGTTTCAGGCCCTCGCGCAGGGGTTTGCGGGGCTTGCCACCGATGCGGAGGGTTTTGCCCAGCCCCGGCCCGAAGCTCGGCTGCAGTTTCCAGTCGATCATGGGGCGCACCCGGAGTATCGGATCGAGTGGTGGTATCTGACCGCCAACATGACAGGGCCGGATGGCACGCCTTACGGGCTGCAGTGGACCCTGTTCCGCTCTGCCCTTGCCCCGCGCGACGGGCAGGGCTGGGATACGCCGCAACTTTGGATGGGCCACGCGGCGGTCACCACACCTGACGCGCATCACGTTACTGAACGGCTGGCGCGTGGCGGGATCGGGCAGGCGGGCGTGACGGCCGCGCCCTTTGTGGCATGGATCGACGATTGGGTGATGGCGGGTCCGAATTTCGACACCCTGCGCCTGACCGCCTCGGGACCAGACTTTGCCTATGATGTCAACATTATCGCAGAGGGTCCGTTGGTGTTGCACGGACAAAACGGCTATTCGGTCAAATCGGCTGCAGGCCAGGCCAGCCATTACTATTCGCAGCCGTTCTACCAGCTAGCCGGCACGCTGACCCTGCCGGAAGGCGCTGTACCGGTGACCGGCACAGCTTGGCTGGACCGCGAATGGTCGTCCCAACCCCTCGCACAGGACCAGACCGGATGGGACTGGTTTTCACTGTCCTTCGACAGTGGCGACAAGTTGATGGGATTCGTGCTGCGTGGGGGCACGGATTATACTTCAGCCACTTGGATCGCTGGCGATGGCACCGCCACAGCGCTGCCAGATGGTGCCTTCATGGCCACGCCGCTGTCACGCCACAGCGTGGCAGATCGCACCTTGCCGGTGGAATGGCGGGTGCGTTTGCCGGAAAAGGGCGTTGACGTTGTCGTCAAGGCAGTAAATCCCAATGCCTGGATGGCGACCTCGGTGCCCTATTGGGAAGGTCCGGTCGCAGTTTCGGGCAGCCACGGCGGTGTCGGATATCTGGAGATGACAGGTTACGACGACTGATCCAACCGCGAACCCCACTCGTCCGATGCGGTGACCCGCACAAGTCTAGACGTGGCTGTTGCTAGGTGTGGAATACCCCCGTTGACCAGATAAAGCTTGAGCCCTGCGCGATGCGTCATCCGATCAGTTCCTCGAAACTCCCCGATGCAGCAGGGTGTCTGTCGGCATTTGATCAGCTTGTTTCATTGTGGTGGGCCATTTGCAATCCTGCACTCTCTGCCCTGATGCGGACGGTCAGGACCGCTGCATTCAGCAGTGAAAAGGCAACCGCCAACCACGGCAGGCCAAGGCACAGCGGCAGTACCGCAATCTCTCCTATCACCAGCATGTAGTTGGGATGGTTGACATATCGATATGGCCCGCGGGCCACCAGCCGCTCGCCCGGCACGATGATGATGCGCGTGGTCCAGCGCGATCCCATGGTCGTCAGGACCCAGATACGGCCCAGTTGCAGCAGCACGAACACTGCCAGCCAAACACCGTTCACCGGCTGGCCCGGGCCGAAGATCCACAGGCTGCCGAGCCAAAGCGCGTGCAGCGCAACAATCGCGGGATAGTGGCTAGGTGCCACCTCTGTCGCCCCGTCCAACATCAACCTGGCCGTATTGCGCCGCGCCAGCCACAATTCGCCCAGACGGGACAGCGTGACAAAGCTGAGCAGCAGAACGGCGGGCGTCACGCCGCTGCCTGCAACGACACACAGCTTGCGGTGAACCCCGGACCCATAGCGGTCAACAGTGTGCGGGGTGGCAGTCCGTTCTTCATCACCCGGTCAAGCACAAACAGTGCGGTCGGGGCCGACATGTTGC
>JANNNF010000137.1:0-2081 GCA_031398405.1 Rhodobacterales bacterium
AACAGGCGTTTGCGATGAACACGGCCAGCCCGATCGACAATTTTTCTCTGGAGGGCGTGCGCGCGCGTATCGCTGCGGGCGCGCCTGTTACTTTGTCGGGCGTGTCGTATACCCGCGCGGTGGTGCAGGGGCAGGATTTACACTTTGCAACCTCGATGGACCGCAGCCCCATTCAGCGTGCGCATCGCGAGGGGCGATTTTACGAAGAAGTCGAACTGTCGGTGATGAATCGGGTGCTGCCGTTTGGTGGCAGTTTTGTGGATATCGGGGCAAATGTCGGCAATCACGGGCTGTATGCGGCCAAATTCCTGCATGCCCGCGTGGTGCCGTTCGAACCAAATCCGCCAGCTTGCAAATTGCTGATCGCCAATGTTCTGATGAACGGACTGGAAAGTCAGTTCGATCTGTCACATTTGGGGTTGGGCTTGTCGGATGCGGCCACGGGTGGCTATGCCATGCAAGCGCGCGATAGCAACTTGGGTGGCGCGAAGATGCTGCCGGGGGAACGCACACTGGAGTTCAGGCGCGGTGATGATCTGCTGGGCGATGTGACCCCCGACCTGATCAAGATAGATGTCGAGAGCATGGAACTGGCGGTTCTGGCGGGCCTGTCGGCTACCATTGCGCGCAGCAGGCCATGGTTGCAGGTTGAGGTCGATCTGGAAAACGAGGCCGCGTTTCTGGATTGGGTGACGGCCAATGCCTATGCTGTTGATCTGGTGCATCGACGCAACCACGCCAACAAGAACTATGTGCTTCGGACCTTGCTGCCTCGTGTGGTGCGCCGCACGGTGGGCGCTATGGGGCAAGAGGGCGATTTGTGATGGCGGCGCGTGCGGGCAAAAAGGGGCCATGGCCGTTGGCGACGGCTTATCTGCGGCGCGTTCTGCGCGATATGGCGCAGGTACAGATCGTCGATGTCGGTGCCAACCCTATAGAGGGCGACGCGCCCTACCTGCGGCTGCTGGAACAAGGGTTGGCGCATGTGACCGGGTTTGAACCGCAACCCGAACCCCTTGCCGAATTGAACGCCCGCAAGTCTGACAGTGAAACATACCACCCCTATGCCCTAGGTGCGGGCGGGGCGGCGGATCTGCATGTGTATCACCATTCGGGCTTTGCATCGCTGTTCTGTATCGACCAAAACATCGCCAAACTGCTGGGGTTTCAGCGTGCCACGCGGGAAACCGCCGTGCTGCCGGTGACGACGCACCGGCTGGATGATGTGCCGGGGATCGACCGGATTGATTTCCTGAAAATCGACGTTCAAGGGGCTGAGGCTGCGATTATCGCCAACGCCCGCGATAGGCTGCGTGATGCCGTGCTGATCCAGACCGAAGTGCGCTTTGTGCCTCTGTACCAGGGCGAGCCTTGCTTTGCGGGCTTAGATATTGAACTGCGCGGGCAAGGGTTCTTGTTCCACGATTTCGCCTTCCTGAAACGGGTGCCTCTGCAATCCAAGGCAGCCGAGGCGCTGCGCCCATCGATGCGACGGCAGGTGCTGGACGGCGATGCGTTCTACGTCAAGGATTTGTCCAACCCCGATGCTTACAGCGACGATCAGTTCCGACGCCTTGCCCTGCTGGCCGATATGGTGATGCAGGATGCGGGGCTGGTGCTGCTGTGCCTTGAGGCGCTGGAAACCCGGACGGCAATCAAGCGCGGCACCGCGCAGCGCTATCTGGCCCAACTGCCCGCAGCTCTGAAGCGGGAGGCCTAGATGAAGATCGTCGCCGCCATCCGCACCCATGTCTGGACCGATCAGGAAGACCGCATCATGGCGCAGCTTGCGCCGGTGTTTGGCGACGATCTGTGCGTGGTGTTCCATAACCGGCCCAAGGGGTTGTCGGTGCCGCTGCCGGTGGTCGATCTGACCGACCGCTTTTTGCGTCGGCATGGCCTGCGTTACCTTGACGACTACGGCTGGCGCTGCGGGGATTACTTCCTTTATGCGTTGCGACTGGCTCGGCCGCAAGAGGCGCTCGACAAGTTGTCCGAAGCGGGTGACTCGACGCCAGCGGGGCATTTCCTCCGAGCCTGCGCGATGGAACAACTCGAACAACTCGATGCCGCGAATGCGG
>JANNNF010000152.1:0-6247 GCA_031398405.1 Rhodobacterales bacterium
GGCTCGGTAGACCTGAAAGACCTCGACAAATCCATCGCAACCAACCTGCGCGCCAGTGCTGACCTGATCACGCTGGTGGAGCCCTTGCTGCTCGCCCACCAAGGAACCGCGCTGTTTTTCGACGACCCCGGTACCAGCCAGAAATTCGCCGCAGCCTACGGGGCGACAAAAGCCGCCCAAATCACCCTTGTCCGCAACTGGCAGGCCGAATCCGCCAAGATCGGCCCCCGCGTGCTGATCGCCACTCCTGCACCGATGCCCACCGCCACCCGCGCGCGATTCTATCCCGGTGAAGACCGCTCCAAACTGGCCGACCCCAAAGTCGAAGCCAGCCGCATTATCGACGCCCTGTAACCTGCCGCCTCCGCTCCCCCCAGTGGGGAGGGGTGGCGGACAACGGCATTCTACAGCGCCGCGTCCATTGCCGCCCACAATACCTCGACCGGCTCCAGCCCCACCGAAAGCCGGATAAATCCACCCGCCACAGGGTCGCCCCACCGTGCCCGCCGCTCGCCAGACGAATGTGTCCCACCAAAACTGGTACTTTGCACGATCAGCGTGCAGGCCGCCAGAAACGCCTCTGCGGCCTCTGCCGAGGCCATCTCAAACCCGATCAGAAACCCTGGCCCCGCCATCTGCCGCCTTGCAATCGCATAGGACGCATCCGCTGGCAGCCCCGGAAACCGGACACTGCTCACCCGCGCGTCCGCGTCCAGCCGTTCAGCGATCACCTGCGCCGATGCACACATCCGCTCCAATCGCACGTCCAGTGTCTCAATCCCGCGGTGCACTAGAAACGCCTCGAACGCCCCCGGCACCGCCCCGCCAAGCCTGCGCCAATCCCGTACCCGGGCCATCAAGGCGACATCCCTGCCGGCCACATGGCCGAACAGCACATCCGAATGGCCCGCCGGGGCCTTGGTATCGGCAGCCACCACCAGATCGCAGCCAAGGTCCAACGGCCGCTGCAACAGCGGCGTCATCGTGGTGTTGTCGGCAATCACCAAGGCCCCCGCCGCATGGGCCCGCGCCACAACATCCGCAATATCAATGACATCGAGGCCCGGGTTCGACGGTGTCTCAATATAGACCACTGCCGCATGGGTGAAGTCGGTGGTCGCAAAGTCAAGCGTCGGAATTTGCACCACTTCAACCCCGAAAGGTGCCAGAAATCCTTCTGACAGCACCCGCGTCACATAATAGCCGTCCGACGGCACAATCAGCCGTGCCCCCGCCTTCAGCGTTGCAAACAATGCCGCCGAAATCGCCGCCATCCCCGATGGAAACGACACACACTCCGCCGCCTCCAATATTCCCAGTTGTGCCTCCAGCGCGTCCCACGTGGGTTGGCCGTTGCGCCCGTAGATATGCCGCGCCCCCGGCACTTCGGGCAAATGAAACGTCGCCGATGTGACAATCGGCATTGAAACCGGGTCGCCTTTGGCCAGCCCCGCACTGCGGTGATGCAGGGCCTGCGCCACCCGTTCCGCCAGCTCTCGATCCATGCGCAAACCCTTACAATTTATCTAAAATTTTGCATTTTCTGTCTGCAAGTATCCCACAGGGGGTGAGCCCCGGCCTTCGCCGGGGCGAGGGGGGTGTGAAACCCCCCTGCCTTACTCCAGACGCGCCGGAAACCCGTCGGCCCGCAAATCGGTGCCGAGCACATCCTCCAGCAGCTTGACGATCTGTGTCGATTGCGCCGCACCGCCGTAAGCCGCACGCCCGCGCAGAAACGTCTGCGCTGTCACCCCTGCCAAATCCAGCGGCACACCAAATTCCCGCCCGAACCCCATCGCAAAGCCCAGATCCTTCAGCGCCAGATCCATGGAAAACGCAATGTCGTACGACCCGTTCAGGATCAATTGCCCCTCGGTTTCATGTACGAACGACGACCCGGAGGAGGCCGCAATCGCCTCCCATGCCGTTTTCAGATCGAGGCCCCCGCGCTTGGCCAGCATCAGCGCCTCGCCATCCGCCACCAGATGAATGAATGCCAGCATGTTGGTGATGACCTTGATCACCGCGGCCGATCCCACCGGCCCCATGTGGAAAATCCGGTTTCCCATCGCCTCCAGCACCGGGCGGTGCTGCGCGAACAGCACGGCGTCCCCTCCGACCAGCACGGTGATCTCTCCCCGCGCCGCAAGATGCACGCCGCCCGTGACCGGGGCCTCGAGCAGTTGCACGCCTGCCTGTTCCGCAAGCCCCCCCAGCCGGATGATATCATCACGCCCAAGGGTCGAATTTTCGATCCATGTCGCTCCGGGGCGCAGGCGGGTTAGCACCTCGGCCAAAACCGCCTCCGACACAGCTGGGGACGGCAGGCAGGTGATCACATGATCAACCTGCGCCGCCAGATCCGCCACTGAAGCGGCAACCCCCGCCCCCATGGCCCGATGCCGTTCCGCCAAAGTGGCGTCGCGGTCATACACCACCACCGAAAATCCTGCCCGGATCAGGCTCGCCGCCAGATGCCCGCCAAGGTTGCCAAGCCCGATATAACCATAGATCATGCGCCGTAACCCACGATGCCCTTGACCTCGCAAAAGTCGTGGATGCCCCAGTCGGCATATTCGCGACCGTTGCCCGATTGCTTATAGCCTCCGAACGGGGCAGAGGTATCCCATGCCGGATAGTTCAGGTTTACCGTTCCCGCCCGCAACCGCCGTGCGACCGGTTTCGCGTCCTCCACCGGTCCCGCGATATAGGCGGCCAGACCGTATTCGGTGTTGTTGGCCTCGCGCACGGCCTCATCCACCGTGTCGTAAGAAATGATCGACAGCACGGGCCCAAAGATTTCTTCCCGGGCAATTGTCATGTCGTTGCTGACATTGCCAAACACCGTTGGCCGCACAAACCAACCGCGGTTCACCCCCACGGGGCGCCCCACGCCGCCTGTCACCAGCGTCGCCCCTTCGGCGATGCCTTTGGCGATCAGGCCCTGTACCTTGTCAAACTGCACCTTTGACACCAGCGGCCCCATCGTGGTTGCCTCATCCGTCGGGTCGCCCACCACAAACGCTTCGGCAGCTTCGCGCGCCGCAGCCATCGCCACAGTCTGATGGGCGCGGGGAATGAACATGCGGGTCGGCGCGTCGCAGGATTGGCCGGTGTTGCCAAAACAAGCCTCGACCCCGCCCTTCACCGCCGCCGCGATATCGGCGGTCGGCAAGATGATGTTGGCCGATTTGCCGCCCAATTCCTGCGCCACCCGCTTGACCGTTGGCGCCGCCGCTGCCGCCACCGCCGTACCGGCCCGGGTCGATCCGGTAAAGCTGACCATATCCACCTCTGGGTGCGACGACATCCGCGCGCCCACCTCTGGCCCGGTGCCGTTCACCAGATTGAACACGCCCGCAGGCACGCCCGCCGCGTGGCACACTTCGGCAAACAAAACGCCCGACAAGGGGGCGATTTCCGAAGGTTTCAGCACCATCGTGCAGCCTGCCACCAACGCCGGAGCGACCTTGCAGGCGATCTGGTTCATCGGCCAGTTCCACGGCGTGATCAGTGCGCAAACCCCGATGCCTTCATAAACAATGCGGGTGGTGCCGCGATTGTATTCCCACACCATTTCCTCAGCCGCCTTGATGGTGGCCTCGATATGCACCTGCCCCGCCCAGAACTGCGCTTCCCGCGCCCAGGTGATCGGCGCGCCCATCTCGGTGGACATGACTTGCGCAAACTCTTCGGCGCGCTGGTTGTAAACCTCCAGCACCCGCTTCACGATGGCGATCCGCTCTGCCACCGGCCGCACGGTCCACCCATCAAACGCCGCGCGTGCGGCAGCAATGGCCGCGTCGATATCCGCCTGATTGCCAAGCGCCACTTCGCAGACAATCTCCTCGGTTGCCGGGTTTTCCACCCCCATACGGGCGGCAGAGATCGGCTCAACCCAAGCGCCGTTGATGTAGAACCGGGTCATGTTGGCGGAAATGGTCATGGCGTGTCTCCCTTTCGTCTCTTTGATTTGGGCGCAGGATGCCGCAGAGCCGCCCCCCTGCGCAAGCCGCTATGCCCGCGAAATTTCATCCAGATACCAGCCGATATAGCGCAGTTCATTCTGTTCCATCGGCGCAATCGGCCCAGGCACAAAGTAATGCGACTTTACCCCCCGCGCGGTATGTTCGATAATCTTCTTGTCTTCGTCCGTGGTCACCCGCCACAGCCACGTCAGCCGGGCCAGATCGTAATCCACCCCTTCAACCGCCGTGCCATTGACCAGCCAGATCAATTCCATATGGCTGCGCGTCGGCCCATCGGGGATAAATCGGTAGATCATGCCATGATCGGGATAGGCCACCAGAAAGGTGGTTCCGCCCAAATGCACCGACGTGACCCCACCATCAAACGCCCTAAACCGCCCCATCAGGGGGGCGACCGCACGGCCATCCTCGCTGCCGGTGTCCACCCCGTCATACAGCGCATAGCGGAAGGCATGCACCGCCTCAAACCCGTCGCGGCTGGTTTGCCACAAATCGCCCTGCCCCACGTCGATGCCAAGCGCACAAGTCCGCACCTCCATCGCCGCGTTCAACTCGGCAATCCGCTCCAACGGCTGTTCCAGCGCATGGGTCTGCGAATATTCCGGGTGCGCAGGGCCGCAATGATAGCACTCGACATAATTCTCGACAGCCAGTTTCCAGTTGCCGTCAACCACATAGGCCTCACGGTGCGCCACCCGCGCGTCAGCCCACCCATATTGCCCGCAGGTCGCATGCAGCAGGCGTTCCACCTCGGAGAAGTCCAGCGGCTTCTCGGCAAAGCTCACAAACACCAACCCCTCAACCACCTTGACGTGCAACTTGTGCAGCCCGTGATCCTCACGCCGAAAGTCCTTGGGCATCAGCCGCGCGGCCTTAAGCCGCCCGTCATTGCCGTAAGTCCAGGCATGGTAGGGGCAGACAAAAGCCTTGGCGTTGCCCCTTTGCTGGGTACAAACCTCGGCCCCCCGATGGCGGCAGACGTTCAGCATTGCATGAACGGTGCCCGCAGCATCACGCGTTAGAATGACCTGCTCATCGCCCAGCAAGAACAGCTCAAAATCATTCGGGTTGGGAATGACGCTGACATGCGCAAGACAGTGCCAATGGCGGCGAAACACCCGGTCCATATCGCGCGCGTAAATGTCGGCATCATGGTAAAACGCCCGTGCCAAACCCTTGCCCGGCGTATGGTCTGCCACCAGACCGTCAATCCGGTCGCCCCGGTTTGACGGGGCAGTAATTTCATTTGCGCGCATCTGCGCCTCCCTTATTCAGGCCCGATGGCCTGCTCATATGCTGCCTCACGCCCGCACCCGTTCCGATTTGGGATCATACATCGCAGCCAGCGACGCCACCGCCTTGTGCCGCACGCCCGCCACCTCGATCTCATAGGTCGAGCTCAAAACCTCGGCCTCCGACTGCCCCTCACAAGGCACGTATCCAAGGCCAATGGCCCCGCCCAGATGATGGCCATAGTTGCCACTGGTGATCGGCCCGACAATCTGGCCATCACGCACGATCGCCTCATTATGGAACAACAATGGTGCCGGATCGGTCAGCCGGAACTGCACCATCCGCCGTGCCAGCCCCGCATCACGCTTGCGCAATACCGCATCCCGGCCAATGAAATCAGGCTTGGAGGTTTTCACCGCAAAACCCAGCCCTGCCTCCAACACATGATCCTCATCAGTGATATCATGGCCAAAGTGACGATAGGCTTTCTCGATCCGGCAACTATCCAACGTATGCAGCCCGCACAGGGTAATGTCGGTCTGCATCAACGCCTCGAACACATGCGCGGCCTGATCGGTGGAGACGTACAACTCCCACCCCAATTCGCCCACGTACGTGACACGGTGCGCCCGCGCGAGGCCCATGCCAATCTCGATTTCCTGCGCTGTGCCAAAGGGATGCGCGGCATTGCTAAAGTCGTTGGGTGACACGGCGGACAATACATCGCGCGCCTTTGGCCCCATCACGCACAGCACGGCCTCGCCCGCCGTCACATCAGTGATCACCGCAAAGGTATCTCCCAGATGCCTGCGCAACCAAGCCAGATCGCGCTGCAACGTCGCCCCTGGCACCACCAGCAGGAACGCGGTTTCCGACAGGCGCGTCACCGTCAGATCGCTTTCAATGCCGCCACGCGCGTTCAGCATCTGGGTGTAGACCACCCGCCCCACGGCAACATCAACTTGGGCCCCACACACCCGGTTCAGAAAGGCGCAAGCATCCCGCCCCTCGACCCTTATCTTGCC
>JANNNF010000156.1:0-5134 GCA_031398405.1 Rhodobacterales bacterium
ACTGGGACGGGCGGCGCTTCGTGTCGCGGCTCGGTAACGTGTACTATGCGCCAGGTTGGTTCACGGCCGGGCTGCCGGACTTCGCGCTCGACGGCGAGCTGTGGTTAGACCGAATTACGACCTGCGCGTAGATGAACAGGATCGCCCCAAGCACGACGGCAATGCCTGCACCAAACCGCATCATGTAGAAAAGGCCCAGTTGATCCTGCACGTCCATATAATAGTCCCCGACGATGCGCTGCATATGGGTCTGGATCGTTCCGGCAAAGGTCAGAACAAAGGTCATGAACGCCATGCCCCCCGTCATCAGCCAGAACGAGATCATGTTCAGCACCTGATTGTAGGGCGCGCGCCCCCGCAGCAGCGGCATGGCGTAGGTGATGATCGCAAGATTCATCGCGACGTAAGCCCCGTAAAACGACAGGTGGCCATGGGCCGCGGTGATCTGTGTGCCGTGGGTGTAGAAGTTCACCCCGTGGAAGGTGTGCAGGAAACCCCAGACCCCGGCTCCGAAGAACGCCACCGTGGCAGACCCCAAGGCCCACAACAGCGCCGCCTTGTTGGGGTGATTGCGTCGACCCTTCCACACCATGATGAAGGCGAACGACATCATCGCAAAGAACGGCACCACCTCGAACGCCGAGAAGATCGAGCCGGTCCACTGCCAGTAGGCAGGCAATCCGATCCAATAGAAATGGTGCCCGGTGCCTAGGATGCCCGAGAACAGTGCTGTGGCGACGATCACGTACAGCCATTTCTCGACCACTTCGCGGTCTACCCCGGTCAGCTTCAGCATAAGGAAGGCCAAGATCGCGGCCATCACAAGCTCCCACGTGCCTTCGACCCACAAATGCACGACGAACCACCAGTACATCTTGTCGAGGCTCAGGTTGCTGGGGTTGATGAAGGCGAAGATCCAGAGCAAGGACAGCAGCCACAACCCGGTCAGCAACACCCCGGTGATTGCGGTCTTGCGCCCGGCCAGCACGGTCATCGAGATATTGAGCAAGAATATCAGCGCGGCGATGAGGATGCCGAATTTGACCCAAAGCGGCTGTTCCAGAAACTCCCGCCCACCGTGGATGCCGACGAGGTAGCTGCCGACAGCGCCCAAGGTGCCGACGACGAGGATGATCAGTTGCAGGTAAGCCAGCTTGACCGACCAGATCTCGCGTTCGGATTCTTCGGGCACCAGAAAATAGGCCGCGCCAAAGAACCCCAGCAACAGCCAGACGATCAGCGAATTGGTGTGGATCATCCGGATGATGTTGAATGGCAAGATTTCCGACAGCGTGTTTGGCGAGACATAGATCCAGCCCGCCAACAGCCCGCCCAGAACCTGAATGCCGAACAGGCCCATGGCCACGAGGAAATAGGCGTAGGCCACCTTTTGCGATTGATATTTCATAATGTTTTCCTATCCTGCATCCGTTGGCGGCCAGCCTTGGGTGTCTGTCTGGTCGGCCCACCGCAGAAACTCTGCCAGACCGCGCATTTCCTCGGGGGTGATTTTGAACAGCGGCATCTGGCGACGCCCTTCGATGCCGCTGGGCTGCGCAGCCATCCAGCCGTCCAAAGTCTCATACGCAGCCTCGGGGTCGTCCTGCGTGCCCCAGCGGGTCATCACGTTGCCCAGTTCGGGCGCAAAGTAGGCACCCTCGCCGTGCAAGGTGTGGCAGTTGATGCAGCTGTGGCGTTCCCAGACATGCTTGCCAAGGATCACCGCAGGCGTCAGGGGCATTCCGGCGGTCGATACGTTCACTACATAGCGGTGCGAATGGACGGTCATCGCCACGAACACCACGATGAAGAACAGCGATCCACCGTAGAATATGTTTCTGGCCCGCGACTTCGTGAGTATCTCTGACATGGGATAGGTCCTGGGTATCGTTATTGGTCCTGCCAGTTTAACCGGATCGCATCGGGTCTTCGTTGTTCCAGCACAACGACGCCTGGCGATGGTGGACGCAAAAGGGGCGAACGGCATTCGAACCGAGGCGGAGGCACCATGCGCGGCCCCAGACTGGACGATCCCGATCTGCCGCTGCGCCTGCTGTTCGACCGCTGGCCCGAGACGGCACAGGTGTTCCTGTCGCGGCGGATGTTCTGTTTTGGCTGCCCAATCGCCCCGTTTCACACAGTGGTTGATGCCTGTGCCGAATACCGGCTGGACGAGGCGATCTTCCGCGCCGAGTTACGCGCTGCAGTATTGGCGGCATTGGCATAGCGGGCGGGCAATATCGCCGTCGGCCCGTCTATCTCGTCGCCGTTCGCCATCCCACTGATCATCACCAGCTGGTGGGGGTCGGTCACCACGATCAGACACCGCGTGCTTTTCACGATGCCCAGCCTTTCCCAAACGCTCAGCATGCGGCTGACGGTGTGCAATGTTGCTCCGGTCATGTCGGCAATGTTCTGTCGAGAAATCGGAAATCCGATCTCGATGCCGCCTGGGACCTTGCGCCCGGATTGTGCGATCATCCGCAACAAGGCACAGGCGACCCGTTGTTCGACCTGTTTGGTGGACAACTCGACGATCCGGTTGCTCATCTCACCGGACCGGGCCCCGAACGCTCGAAAGGCTTCGGCGGCAAACCCGTCATAGGCGTCACAAAATACCGGCCAGCACGCGTTGGGCCACGAAAAAACAACACAGTCATTCGCGGAAATGGCAGTAACCTGATGCGTGACCTGTCCCAACGCCACGCCGATCCCGAACATCTGACCTGCCGGGATGTGCAGCACAATGATCTGATCGCCTTCGTCTGTCAGCCTCAGAAAGCGGATATGGCCGGACAGCAGCAAATGAAATTGACGGACAGGCTGCCCCTCTTCAAACACCACCGCTCCGCCCGCGATGCGTCTGACCTCTGCCAGATCGAGCGTATTTTGCAGCTGCACCGGACCAAGCTGGCAGAACGGAGGCATTCGGGAGAGCTGGGCAGCATCTGGCAATTTCATAAGAATGTCCTGTGGTTGAGCCAGCACAACGACGCTGGCATCCATCTTAGGACAATATCCGGACCAACATCATGATGCAGATCAATGTAAGGCGGGTGTCTCAGGCTGCATCGCTTCCGCCCCGCGCATTTCGCACCGGACCGCCACGATCAAGGGATGACCCCACCATGACGAAACAGAACCGCCTGCCCTATGTTGGCCCCGCATTGTTCAGCTACGGCTTCCGTCCGCTGTTTTTGGCGGCGGGTGTGTTTGCAGCAGGGGTCGTGCCGTTGTGGATGGCAGTTTGGTCGGGGGATGTCATTCTGGGTGGGCCGTTTTCACCGATTGACTGGCACATCCACGAAATGCTGTTCGGCTATACCTCTGCCGTGATCGCAGGATTTCTGTTCACCGCCATCCCGAACTGGACCGGGAGGATGCCGACGCGGGGTTGGCCGCTGATGGTGTTGGCCGCGCTGTGGTTGGCGGGAAGGGTCGCAGCGGCCGGCGGGTTGGGGTTGGGACCGCTTGCAGTGATGGCTGTCGATTGCGCCTTCATGGCGGCGATCGGCGTCATGGTGACGATCGAGATTATAGCCGGGCGGAACTGGGGCAACCTGAAGGTGATCGCCCCGGTACTGGCCTATCTGGCCGCGAACGTCACCTTTCATCTGGAGGCCATGACGCAAGGCACCGCCGACGTTGGACGCCGCTTGGGCTTTGCGATGGTGACCATGTTGATCCTGCTTATCGGGGGGCGGATCATTCCCAGCTTTACCCGCAACTTTCTGGCTAAGCAGCGGCCACAGCCTGGCCTGCTGCCGGTGCCGTTCGGGCGGTTCGATATGGTGAGCCTTGGTGTATCGCTGCTGGCACTGCTGATCTGGGTGATCTGGCCGGTCTCGGACTATGCGGGGGCTGCGCTGCTGGCGGCGGGGGCGTTGCAGGGGTATCGGCTGTCGCGGTGGTGCGGCTGGCGGGTCTGGTCGTCTCCGCTGGTTTTGATGCTGCATCTGGCCTTTGCCTTCATTCCGGCGGGGTTGGTAACGCTCGGGTTGGCGTCGCTTGGGGTTATGCCTGTCGCTACCGGACTTCATCTGCTGGGGATCGGCGGGTTTGGCGGGATGACGCTGGCAGTGATGATGCGGGCATCGCTGGGCCATACCGGGCGGGCCCTGCAGGCCGGGCCGGGGCTTGCTTTGGCCTTTGCCTGCGTCGTGGTGGCCGCGCTAATGCGGGTGCTGGTCCCGGCCCCCGCCGGGTTGTGGTGTGCGGCGGTCCTGTGGACACTGGGGTTCGGCCTGTTCGTCTGGCGCTTTGCCCCCATGCTGACCCTGCCCAATCCGGCCCGGCGTCAACCGAATGGCCAGTGACCGTCCCCGCACTGTCAAAGCACAGCGCCGCTGAGAACCACCAGCCGGTGCGGCGCAGTCACGGTAATCTTGCGGCGTTCGGAGAGCACGATCCCCTCGCGCTCCCACCCGCTGAGCAAGCGGCTGACCGTGTGCAGGGTGGTGCCCGTCATATCCGAGATGTTCTGCCGGGTGATCGGCAACCCGATCTCGATCCCGCCCTCGACCTTGCGACCGGTCTGGGTAATCAGCCGCAACAGAGCGCAGGCCACCCGCTGTTCCACCTGCTGCGTCGCCATTTCAACGATCCGGTTGTTCATCTCGCTTACCCGATCACCGACCGTCTTGTAGGTTTCGGTGGCAAAGCCGTCATAGCGCTCGGAGAAGGTGGCCCATAGCCGGTTAGGCCATCCCAGGACCAGACATTCATCCGCCGCCATCGCCGTGGCCGGATAACTGGTCCGCCCCAGTGCGGCACCAATGCCGAACAACTGGCCGGGCGCGATATGCATCGCGATGATCTGATCGCCGCCGGGGGTGGTGCGGATCACACGGATGTGCCCGTCCATCAGCAGAAAGAACCGCTCGACGGGCTGGCCTTCGCTGAACACGGGCACGCCCGGGTCGAACCGCTGCGGCACGGCCGCATCCAGAATCTCGCGGATCTGCGTGCGGGACAGATTGCGAAACGGCGGCAGGTCGGTCAGCAGGCTTTCGTCAAGTTTCTTCAACCGAAAGCCTCCAATGTTGTGGCAGCGCAACGAACTGAGAGGAACCCTAGCGTAGAACAGGGTCAAGACCAATATCTCCCGTTCCGCGAAAGGACGCCTCATGTTTCC